>NZ_JBHVVI010000086.1:0-38813 GCF_042883685.1 Kitasatospora sp. NPDC058190 | reverse complement strand
GCGGGTACTTCATCTGAGCAGCCATCACAAAGGCTCCCTTCTCATGACCCATCAGGCCATCTCGGGCAACCTTCCGCACCTCGGGGGAACCTCACGGCGAGGGGTTCGGCGGCCAGGTTGACCCGCAGGTGGAGCACGGTGGCCAGGACCTGGTCGGGGAAGGCGAGCCTTGGCGGACGGCCGCGTCGGCTGTCCCCGTGTTGGGCCAGATTTTGGACCAGGTCATCGAGCTGCCGCCGTGACATGCCGGTCAGCGAGGGATCGGACAGCAGGGCCGGCTCCCACTCCGGCTGGTGTGTCTGCGTGGTTCGTGCGGCCGGGATGACCGGGGCGGGCTGTGGGTGGAGGGCGTAGTTCCAGTCACCGTGGAAGGCGTGTCGGGTCAGTGGCAGGGCGGCCATCTCGGCGTCGCGGACGGCGGCTCCGGTCGGGTAGGTGTTGGTGTCGAGTCGGGCCGTGACGTGCAGTCCGGTGCGGGTGGTGGTCGCGGCGATGGACTCGATGATGACTTCGTGGCTGGCGAGCGGCCGACCGCGCCAGTTCATCGTGATGTGGGAGAAGAGCCGGTGCTCGATCTTGTTCCACTTCGATGCGCCGGGCGGCAGGTGGCAGACCGTGATGGTCAGGCCCGTCTCGGCGGCGAGTCGGGAGAGTTCGAGTTTCCAGGCTCGGGTGCGGTAGCTGTTGGAACCGCCGGCGTCGGCGGTGATCAGCAGACGGGTCGCCTGCGGGTAGGCGGCGTGGCCCTGGCCGTGCCACCAGCGGCGGATGGACTCCACCGCGAAGGCAGCGGTGTCGTGGTCGGTGCCTACGTTGACCCAGCCGGTGTTCGCCGCCAGGTCGTAGACCCCGTAGGGGATGGCCTTGCCCAGTAGTGGATCGGCGAAGTCGTGGACGTGCACCGGCAGCGGATCCCCCGCGGGCCGCCACGAGCGGCCTTGGTTCTTGAAGTCGCCGACGAGTTCCTTCTTCTTGGTGTCCACGCTGATCACCGGGTCACCGGATCCGATGTACTCCCTGGCTCGTTCGTTGATGTAGCGGAACTGGGCGTCGCGATCGGGGTGTTGGGTGCCCTCGATGGTCTTGGCGTTGGCCTGCAGGCTGAAGCCCTCCTCCCGCGGCAGGTCGCCCACGGTGTCGGCACCGACCTTGTGCCCCTGCTTCGTGAGTTCCTCGGCGAGCCTCCTGGTCGACTTCGTCGTCCAGCGCAGCGGCGACATCGGGTCCCCGCGCTCGTCCGGCTCGACCAGGGCCAGCAGGGCCGGTCGCAGCTCGGGGTCCAAGTCGGCGGCCTTCTTGCGTCCGCCGCCGGGACGACGCACCCGGTTGAGCGGCTCTTCTCCGGCGTCCAGCTCGTCCACGCCCCGGCGGACCGTGGTCTCGCTGGCCCGAGCCGCCCGTGCGACGGCCCGGACACCGCCGTGACCCAGCATCCTGGCTTCAGCGCCCATCAGCAGCCGCCGTTGCCGCTCATCCAGGTGCGGGAACAACACCTCGAACTTCAAGGCGAGTTGGTCACGGATCGACTCGGAGATGCGCATACCACATCAACGAGCCCAAGACCGTGAAGCAACACGTTGTTCCTCTGCAAGCCCTAAGGGCTGTCCCGTAACTGCCAGCCGTCACGGGATGGCGGCGCGCAAGTCCCGGGTGTACCAGTCGAACCGTGTGCCGTCCTTGCTGTGCGTCTGCTGGCCAGCGGTGAACCCTGCCCGCTGCGCCACCGCGGCAGATGCGGGGTTCTCCGGCTCTACCTGGATTACCGCCTCCGCCCCGCCCTCACTGGCCGCGTACCGGGAGGCCAAGAGGACCGCGCGGGTTGCCAGGCCGCGCCCCCTCCAGGACGGGTAGAGGCCGTACGCGATATTCACCTGACCGGGAACCAGACCTTGCCCTGCGAACCGCAGGTCGATCGTCCCCGCGAGCACCTCGTCGGCGTCGACCCGGATGCCGAACGCGCGCAGTGGCCCGGCGGCCTCCCACTGTTCCCGGCAGTGCTGGAAGTACGCTTCAACGCCCTCCCGGGTGCCGGGACCGCCGTTGAGCCAGCGAACGAGCAGCTCATCCTCGCCCGCAAGGTGCGCCTCGACATCGTCCAGGCGCAGTGGGGACAGAGTGACGATCCCATCGGACAGCTTCGCTTCATGCATCCGGCGATTCTTGATGCCAGGGCTGCGTCGCACCATCGGATTTCCGTGGGGCATCGCCCGACTCCACAACCTCGTCCAAGTTGCGTAGCGGACAGTCGATGGTCGGCCAGCCCTTTCCCGACTCCTCAAAGATCATTTACGGGGGGCCGGGATCGCCTCCTCGCTGGCCAATCTGGCGTCCTACGTCGAAGCGGCCCGCTGACGAGCGACAACGGCCATCGCGGCCGGAGGACGACGAGCGCCTGGACGCCTACGCCGAACCCCGGGTCGCCGCCGACGGCCGGCCCTCGAAGCCCAGGACATCGCGCACAAACGCACCCGCCCCGCTCCGGCGCGGCGGTGCGGGGCAGAGCCGCACGCCCCCGGGAACCGGCCCGGTGGGTCTCCCCGCCAGGGCCGTTCGGCCCAGCTCGGCCGGGTGGGCCGGACAGCAACGGTACGGAACCGGCCCGGCTGCACCGCTCGTCGAACGGTCAGGTGCGGGCGAGTACCTTGCGCGCGCCGTAGGCGGCGGCGCCGAGTGCGATCACCACGGCGCCCCACAGCACCGAGGCGCCGGGGAGGGCGAAGGCCAGCACCGCGCACCCCGCCAGGCCGAGCACCGGAACCACGCGCGGCGGGCGGCCCTCGCCGGGGGTGAGGGTCCAGGCGGAGGCGTTGGCGACGGCGTAGTAGGCGAGCACGCCGAAGGAGGAGAAGCCGATCGCGCCGCGTACGTCGGCGGTGGCCGCGAGGACCGCAACCACCGCGCCGACGGCGAGTTCGGCGTGGTGCGGCACCTGGAAGCGCGGGTGAACGGCGGCGAGTCGGTGGGGCAGGTGCCGGTCGCGGGCCATCGCGAGCGTGGTGCGCGAGACCCCGAGGATCAGCGCGAGCAGCGAACCCAGGGCGGCCACCGCCGCGCCGGCGCGCACCACCGGGGCGAGGCCGGGCACCCCGGCAGCGCGGACGGCGTCGGCCAGCGGCGCCGCGGTGTGAGCCAGCCGCTCGGGGCCGAGGACGGCCAGGACGGCGAGCGCGACGACGGCGTACACGACCAGGGTGATGCCGAGTGCCAGCGAGATCGCGCGGGGGATCGTGCGCTGCGGCTCGCGGACCTCTTCGCCGAGAGTGGCGATGCGCGCGTACCCGGCGAACGCGAAGAACAGCAGGCCCGCGGCCTGCAGTACTCCGTGGAACCCGGCGTCCGCGCCGACCGTCCAGTGACCGCTGTCGGCGTCACCGCTGGTCAGGCAGGCGGTGACAACCGCGGCGAGCACCGCCAGCACGACGGCGACGATCGCCCGTGTCAGCCAGGCCGCCTTCTGCACCCCGACGTAGTTGACGGCGGTCAGCGCCACGACCGCCGCGACCGCCACCGCGTGCGCTTGCCCGGGCCACACGTACGAGCCGACGGTGAGCGCCATCGCCGCGCAGGAGGCGGTCTTGCCGACGACGAAGCCCCATCCGGCCAGGTATCCCCAGAACTCGCCGAGCCGTTCCCGGCCGTACACATAGGTGCCGCCGGATTGCGGGTAGCGGGCGGCCAGCCGCGCCGAGGAGGTCGCGTTGCAGTACGCCACCACGCCGGCCAGAGCCAGCCCGATCAGCAGCCCGGACCCGGCCGCCGCAGCCGCCGGCGCGAGCGCGGCGAAGATGCCGGCGCCGATCATCGACCCCAGCCCGATCACCACGGCATCGAACACGCCCAGGTGTCGTCGCAGTTCCTCGGTCCCGGCGGATGGCGCCGACGTGCTCATGACCTGTACCTCTCACCAGCGGGGTTCGACGTCGGTGCACGTTACTGGAGGGGGTCGCGAGAGCCCGAACACGGGCGGGTTGCCGGGAAGCGGAACCGGCGCCGGAGCCGGAGTTCACCTCGCCCGGTGTCCGTGCTGGGCGGCGATCCGGTGGGCGGGCGCGACGATCTCGGCAGCCGCGTGCTCGCCGACGCCGAGAGCGCGGGTGAGTCGGTGGGCGCTCCAGCCGTGCCGGCGCGCAGGACGGGGAGCGAGTGATGAGGGGGTCTGCTCGACCGCCTTGCACGGCGCCGTCGGGGGCGGCGCTGCCGATCGTGGCCGACTGCCCGCCGGGGACTCGTCCACGCTGTTCTCGACAAGGTGAATGGCAGCCACTCCGGTGGCGAGAGCGGGAGCTACGGTTCGACAAGTCGATCAGGCTCCAGGTGCTCTGATCATGTGTGACATGCCGCTTCCGGCGTAATGCCTGGTGTTGGCCGTTCTGCGGGTCACGCTTGTGCGTCGTTGATCACGGCGTTCAGGAGTCCGCGGGTGTACAGATCGCATGAGCGGCTTTACGAGTCGATTCGCCGGGATCGTCTGCTGGACCCCACGCTGTTGGCGCAGGCGTTGGCCCAGGAGGTCAAGGTCCGCCGCCGGAAAGCGCGCCCCCTGATCCAGTCCGCCGTCGACTCATACCGGATCAAGGCCACCGAGATCGAACAGCAGACGAACAGGCGCCGGTGATGGCAACGAACCAGGACGACTCCCAGCCGCCGGATGAGTCCCGGCGTCTGCGTCTGGGCGTCGAGCTTGAACAGATCGCCGAGCAGCTCAGGTCGCTGGCCCGGGCCCAGGACCGGCTGCATGACCTGTATGAGGCGGTCCTCGGCCGGGACGTGGACCTGCCCGTGGTGCTGCAGCTGATCGTCGATACCGCGATGGAACTGGTCGGCGCCCGCTACGGCGCGCTCGGTGTGCTCGACGAGACCGGTGAGCACCTCCACCGGTTCATCCCGGTCGGTCTGTCGGAGAAGGAGCGGGCCGACCTGGGCGAGGTGAACCTCCCGCGCGGCCGCGGCTTGCTACGGCGCCTGATCACCCACCCCGAGTCGCTGCGCGTCGACGATATCGCCGCCCACCCCGACTCGGCCGGCTTCCCGCCCGGTCACCCCCCGATGCGTACTCTGCTCGGGGCCGCGATCAGCACCCGTGGCAAGATCTACGGCGACCTCTACGTCGCCGAACGGCGCGACGGCCAGCCCTTCGACGCCCACGACGAAGCACTCATCGTCGCACTCGCCAGCGCTGCGGGCCTGGCCATCGACGACGCCCGCCTGTACGAGCAGACCCGCCTCGACGCCGAACAGTTCCAACGCATACTGCTGCCCCGCCTGCCCGACCTGCGACCCTTCGACGCCGCCGCGGCCTACCGTCCCGCCAGTACACCCGGCCGCATCGGCGGAGACTGGTACGACGCACTCCTGGTCCCCGACCACGCCTGCGCGGCCGTCATCGGCGACGTCGTCGGCCACGACCTGGAGGCCGCCGCCGCCATGGCCCAGATCCGCAACATGCTGCGCGCCCTGCTCTACGACCAGCGCACCCCACCCAGCGTCGTCCTCGCCCACCTCGACCGGGCCCTCGAAGCGATCACCGACCAGCCCGTCACCACCGCATGCCTCGCCCGCATCGAGCCCGCCGAGCCGGGCCTCTGGACACTGCGCTGGAGCACCGCAGGACACCCCCCACCACTCCTGCTCACCCCCGACCACCAAGCCCGCTACCTGCACGCCGACCCCGACCTGCCCCTCGGCGTCGACACCGCCCAGCCGCGCGCGGACCACACCCACCCCGTGTCGGCGGGCTCCACAGTGATCTTCTTCACCGACGGGCTCTTCGAACACCCGAAACACCCGATCGAAGCAGGGCTGGAGCGCTTGGCCGCCCTCGCCACCGAACACGCCGCGCTGCCCCTGCGGGACTTCGTCCAAACCCTGGCCGACCACCACCCCAGCGACGGCCACGACGACATGGCCGTCCTCGCCCTCCGCACCCCGCGCACCTGACCAGGTGGCGGTCGGCCCACTCGGTGGCGACGACGGGAGGGTTCACGGTGTGTTCCTCGACCGTGCTCCACGACTTCCGCTGCTCAGCGCCGGGAAGTGGGCACGATCGCGATCGGGCAGTGCGCGCGGTGCAGCAGGCCGTGGGGGACGGAGCCGAGCCGCATGCCGGTGAAACCGCCCTGCCCGCGCCGGCCGACGACCACGGCGAGGGCGTGCTCGGACGCGGCGCCCAGCTCCTCGACCGGGTGGCCGTGCACCAGGTCGTGGGTCACGGTCACGTCGGGGTGGTGCTCGTGCCGGCCGGCGGTGGACTCGAGGAGCAACTGGCGCAGGGTGTGTTCGGTGGTGGCCTCGTCGAGGTTGCCGACCGGTGGGCGCTGCCACACCCAGACGGCGCGCAGGGCGGCCTGCCGTTCGGCGGCGAGGTCGAGTGCGAAGGCGACGGCGGCCTCCGAGGACGGACTGCCGTCCACACCGACCACGACGTACGGAGGATCCTGGGTGACGTGCTCGGGGTCGCGGACGACCACGACCGGGCAGGGGGACTGGGCGCTCACCGGGACGGTCACCGAGTAGGCGCTCAGCACCTCCTGGGCCCGGCTGAGCCGGCGCGAGCCCAGGACGATCAGCTCGGCGTGGACGGACTCCCGGTACAGCACCAGGGCCGGGAGGTCCTCGTCGACCGCCGTGACGAGCTCCAGACCCGGGTGCCGCCAGCGGGCGGCGCGGGCGGCCCGGTCGAGCGCCTGGTCGGCGCGTTGGCGCAGGGCCTTGCGATAGCGGCCCTCGTCGAAGACGCCGAACTCATGGAACAGGGACGGGATGGCGTGTACCAGCCGCAGCGGCAGCCCGCGGCGGTCGGCCTCGTCGGCGGCCCAGACAGCGGTCATCGGGCCGGTGTCGAGCGCGTCGACGCCGAGGACGACGGGACGGCGCGGGCCGTCCGAACTCACGGGTGTCATGGTTCCTCCTCGGACCGGACGACCGGACCTTGCTCCCACGCTAGGCAGGCCCGGGGCCCGGCGCGAGGGCCGACCGGCCCAGGGCCGTGAGTCTGGCGGCCCTACCTGTGACACCCCCGACCGGCGACTCGGGCCGGCCCTTGGAGGCCTGGGGAAGGACGGTCGACGGCGGCAGAGTGGAACACGGGCCGAACGAGGAGGTGGCCACTACGGTCCGGATCGAGGTTGTCACCCGGCCGACCCGCCCCACGAACCCCCTCCGTTTGACCTGCGGACGCCCTCCGGCCGTTGGTTGCCCCACTGAGTGACGCGCATCCGCTCCTCGATCCGTCGGCGGACGTCGACGGCCAAGCGGGCCGGCCCCTCGGAAACGGCGGCGGCAGGCAGCTGCGGGGAGCAGATCCGCCGTGCGGCGGGCGGGAGTCGGCCGAGCCCGGCCAGCCGCCGCTGGAGCGGCGTGGGATCGGGGGCGGGGCGGAGCAGCGCGGCGATCCGGCCGAGCGCGCTGTCGGCGCGGTGGCGGTGACCACGGCGTCGGGGTGGTCGTCGATGGCCAGGGTCAGCGCCACGGCCGCGAGCAGCACCGTGATCAGGGGATCGCGCACTTGGGAGGCCGCCCGGGCCCACAGCGGCACCCGATGTCGGCGCCGACCTCGTTCGGGCCGTGCGCGGCAAGCAGCCGTGCGGCCTCGGCGGTGGTCGGGCCGGAGGTGGTGTCGGGTCCGTGGGTGGAGACGGTCACGGCGGCGGTCCGTCAGTCGACGAACAGGTGCGGGTGGGGCGGTAGGGTCGCTGCGGCGTCTTCGGGTGCGTGGTGGTAGTGGTGGATCAGGGCGTCCGAGCCGGGGAAGTACTCGGTCACCCGGTCGTTGTCGGACCATCGCACGTCCCATGGCGGACTGCCGTCCGGATGGTGCAGTCCGACGATCTCGCCGTCCCTGCGGGCCGCGCCCGGCCGGGTGGCCTGGACGATGATGCGGTCTCCCACGGCGGCTTTCATGCCGTCCTCCCTGGGTCGGTGCGGGGTCGGGGCGCGCCCGGCCGTCCGTACTCCCATGCCACCACGACAGGCCGGGCGCCGCAGGGGCCGGATGGTCCCGGGCAAGGGGCCCGCCGACCCGAGCGGCCGGTGCTCGGCGGACGGTGGGCCGGGGAGCGTGGGTGCAGCGGAATGACCGCACCGCACGGCGGTGAACGAGATGAACGGCGCCGGCCGGACAACGGAGATGCGGCGGATCATCGTCGCTCTGGACGGCTGGCTCCCGTCCGGGGCGGCGGTGCGTCGGGCTCCGGAGGAGGCCCGACTGACCGGGGGCGTCGTAGAAGCGGTGACCAGCTGGGATCAGCCGGGTGTCTACGGATGGCGCATGACCGTGTCCGCCGTGGAAACGGCTCGGCCCCGGCCCACCCGTAGACTGGGCCGGGCCGCCCGGCGGCACCGAGGAGGCCCGTGGCACGCTCGCCGAGTTCCCGGAAGACCTCCTCCACCGCGTCGTGGACGGGCTGTTCCACCCCGCATCGACCCGAAGGGCGAAAGCATGACGGACGTGACGCTCAACCTCTGGAAGCAGCCGCTCGGCGAAGTGCCGCCGGAGATGTGGGACCGCACCGAGCTGACCGTGCTCATCCTCGCCGAGACCGGGATCACCGAACTGCCGCCCGGCATCGGCCGGTTGACCCGGCTGCGCACCCTCGACCTCGGGCACAACAGGCTGGCCGAGGTGCCCGCCGAACTGGGCGGACTCGGCGCGCTCGGGGACTTCCTCTACCTGCACGACAACGCGCTGACCGCCCTGCCGGAGTCGCTCGGGCGGCTCACCGCGCTGCGCTACCTCAACGTCGGCGAGAACCGGCTCACCGAACTGCCGTCCACCATCGGCGAGATGGCAGCCCTGGTCGAACTGCGCGCCCAGCAGAACCGGCTCACCGCCCTGCCGGAGTCGATCGGCGGTCTCGGCGCGCTACGTGAACTCTGGCTGCGCGGCAACGAGTTGACGGCGCTGCCGGACTCCGTCGCCCGGCTCGCCGAACTGCGGGAACTGGAACTGCGGGAGAACGCCTTCGCCGAGCTTCCGGACGTGCTGGCCGGGCTGCCGCGGCTGCGCCGGCTGGACCTGCGCGGCAACCGGATCGCCGAACTGCCGGACTGGCTGGCCGATCCGACCGCGCTGCCCGCGCTGGAGAAGCTCGACCTGCGGTGGAACGAGGTACGGCCGCCGGCCCGGCTGCTGGGCGCGCTCGCCGCGCGCGGGTGCCTGGTGCTGTTCTGAGGCCGGTTCCGGTGCGGAGGGGAACCGGCGGGGAGCCGACAGGGAACCGGCGGAGAAGTGCGGCGGGGAAAAGATCAACAAGACCGCCGAAGACCTGCTACCGTGGACGACATGAAGCGCGCTGCACTCGCCACGACGACGCCGGAGAGAGTCCCGGCGCGCTGACTGCTGACCTAGTCCGAAGCCCCGGGGCGAGTGCCCCGGGGCTTCGTCGTCTCCGGATCCACTCGCCCGCGGAACCAGAGTGGAGACGACCCCCATGAACAACCAGCCCCTGCACGACCAGCCGAAGCACGACCACCGCAAGCTCGGTCGCGAACTCGACCTGTTCGACACCGACCCGCTGATGGGCTCCGGCCTGCCGTACTGGCTGCCCGACGGCGCCGCGATCCGGCACACCCTGGAGGAGTTCATCCGCGGCCGCGAGCGCCGGGCCGGCTACCGCCACGTGTACTCGCCGGTGCTCGGCAAGCGGGAGCTGTACGAGATCTCCGGTCACTGGGACCACTACCGCGAGGACATGTTCCCACCCATGGAACTCGGCTCGGAGGAGATGGTGCTGCGCCCGAGCCTCTGCCCGCACCACGCGCTGATCTTCCGCTCCCGCCCCCACAGCTACCGGGAACTCCCGCTGCGGATGGCCGAGTTGGGTGGAATGTATCGCTCCGAACTGTCCGGTGTGCTCGGCGGGCTGACCAGGGTCCGGGCGATCCAGCTGAACGACGCGCACGTCTTCTGCACCCCCGAGCAGGCCGCCGACGAGGCCGTCGCCGCACTGGAGTTGATCCGCGAGGCGCACCGCGCGCTCGGCATCGTGCCGGTCCGCTACCGACTGTCGCTGCCCGGCGAGGGCGGCAAGTACGTTGCCGACCCGGCCCTCTGGAAGCGTGCCACCGCGCTGCTGACCTATGTGCTGGAGCGCTCCGGGGTGCCGTTCGAGGCGGCGGAGGGCGAGGCCGCGTTCTACGGTCCCAAGATCGACGTGCAGATCGCCGACGGCGCCGGGCGCGAGTTCACCCTCTCCACCGTCCAGATCGACTTCCACCAGCCCGAGCGCTTCAACCTGCACTACATCGGCCCGGACGGCGCCAAACACCGCCCGGTGATGGTGCACCGCAGCGTGATCGGCAGCGTCGAGCGGGTGGTCGCCCACCTGATCGAGCTCTACGGCGGGGCGTTCCCGGCCTGGCTCGCGCCGGCCCAGGTCGTGCTGCTGCCGATCTCCGACACCGAAGTCCCGCAGGCCGAGCGGCTGCGGCAGCGCTGTCTGGACCTCGGACTGCGCGCCGAGATCGCCGGACCGGAGCACGGCAGCCTCGGCGCCCGGATCCGCGAGGCCCGGCTGGTGCCTTACCAGGCGGTGATCGGGGCCAAGGAGGCGGTGGACGACCGGGTCGCGCTGCGGCTGCGGGACGGCCGCCGTCTGGAGCCGATGGCGGCCGAGGAGGCCTGGGCGCGGATCGGCGCGCTGGTCGCCGGGTGCAGTGCCGAGCTGTGGGAGGAGGAGTCTGCCGGGTGAACCGGCGGCATACGTACGACGAGTGCGGTGCGAGGGGTGTCCGCGGCACCGTGGGCGGCGGCCGTCCGTCGAATGGGCGCGGCGGCCGAGGTTCGCGGCCGCCGCCGGTCCCTCGCGGCTGAGCGATTCGAGGGCGGAGGGTCAGGGGCGCCCGGCCCCCGGCCGTCAGTAGGACTGCAGCTCGATCAGGTGGCCCTCCGGGTCGCGCAGATGGGCACTGCGCAGGTTCGGGCCCCACTCCGGGCGGTCGGTGGCCGGGGCGGCGAGGGTGCCGCCGTGGTCGAGGCAGTGGGCGAGGGCCTTGTCGACGTCGTCGACCCGGAAGACCAGCATCGCGGAATCCTGGGCGGGCGCGGCGGGGCGGGCGGGCAGGCCGGCGGTGCCGAGGGTGGCGGCCATCGCGGAGCGGTCGAAGAGCACCAGGACGGCCTGGTCCTCGACGTCCCAGTTGGCGTACGGGCCCTCGGGCGTGCCCTTGATGAGGGTGGCGCCGGCGAGCGCGGGCAGGACCGCGCGGTAGAAGTCGAAGCACTCGGCGAAGCGGGTGACGAGCAGGCGGGGGTACAGGGCGTCCACGGCAGGAACTCCTGGGGTCGGAACGTGCGGGGCGATGGGCAATTGATGGGTCGAGACCCACTATAGGTACTGACCCTAGAATGCCACCATGGCCTCCGATGACCCCGCCCCGTCCGACGGGCTGCCGCCGACCCTGCTGGACCTCACGACCTTCCTGCTCGCCCGGATCGGCCGGACGGCGCGCGGTCGGCTCGCCGAGCAGCTGGCCGAACGCGATCTGCGGCTCTGGGACTTGGCGGTGCTCGCCGCGCTGGCCGACTTCGGGCCGCAGGCGCAGCGGGACCTGGTGCAGCGGCTGGGCATCGACCCGAGCGACCTGGCGAAGGTCGCCGACCAGCTCGGTGCGGCCGGGTACGTCGAGCGCACCCGGGACCAGCGGGACCGGCGGCGGGTCTCGGTGTCGGTCACCCCGGCCGGGCGGGCGCTGCTGGCCGACCTGGCGGGGCAGGCGCGGGCGGTGCAGGACGAGCTGCTGGCGCCGTTGGACGCGGGGGAGCGGCGGACACTGTGGGAGTTGCTGCTGCGGGTGCACCACGGGCTGGAGGAGCGGCGCGGCGTCCTCTGACCTCAGGCGCTCGGTGGCCCCGGACGGCGGGCGCCGGCGAACTCGCCCGCCCAACGCGGGACGTCGAGGACGTGCTCGACCCGGGCGATCAGCGTGCCGGTGCGCTCGGCGTGGATCATCGCGCCGTCGCCCGCGTAGATGCCGACGTGGTGCAGGGGCGCGTCGGGGCGGGAGAAGAACAGCAGGTCGCCGGGGGCCAGGTCGTCGCGCGCGACGGGGGCGCCGAGGTGGAACTGGGCGACGGTGTAGTGCCCGAGTTCGACGGTGCCGTGGCTGGCACGGTACCAGCAGTAGAGGGACAGGCCGCTGCAGTCGAAGCCGATCGTGGTCTCGCCCAGGCACTTGCCGTTGAGGTAGCCGTTCGCGTCGTCGCAGAAGCCGAGGCTCGGGCCCAGCCGGTCGCCGCCGCCCCAGGCGTACGGGACGCCGATCTGGGCCTCGGCCACGGCGACGACCCGTTGGCCGAGGGCGGCGACGGGCTCGGACGGCGGTGCGGCCTGGGCGGTATGGGCTGCTGCTTCGGCTGTCGGGGTGAGGGCCGGGACGAGACCCGCTCCGAGGGCGAGGCCGAGCATCCGGCGCCTTCCGACCCCGGAGACCTGGTCGCGGTTGGGCGGTTGGGACTCCATCGGTCGACTCCCCGGTGCTGCTGCGGTGTTGGTGTGGTCGTCCGTGTGGGCGGGTGCGGCGGGGCGCGGGGGCGCACGTCGGACGGGCACCAGGATCGCGGTCCGGCGGGCCCGGGCGCCATCACCCGCAACGGTGAATCGTGAGCACAGGGGCCCTGGCGCCGCTGGGAGTTCGCCGTAAATCCGTTTGACCGCCGTTCGTGAGGGGCCAACGATGAGCGCGAACGTTCGGCCACGACCATCGGAGGAACTCGTGAACAGCGCCGTCAAGCTGGTCCGCACCACGCGCCTGACCCCGGCCGTCGACTACGCCTACGCGGCGGTGGTCGACGCCCCGGCCCGCTCGTTGTGGCTGGCCGGGGCCTGCCCGCTGGACGAGGAGGGGCGTACGGTCGCCGTCGGCGACTACGAGGGGCAGGCCCACCAGGTGATGCGCAATCTGATAACCGTGCTGGAGGACACGGGTGCGGGGCTCTCCGACATCGCGCGGACCACCGTGTACGTGGCCTCCAGCGACCAGGCGGACCTGGTGAAGGTGTGGAACGTGTACCGGGAGTACATGGGGGAGCACGACGCCCCCAGCACGCTGCTCGGCGTCGCGGTGCTCGGCTACACCGACCAGCTGGTCGAGGTGGAGGCGGTGGCCGTGCTGCCGTGACGTGCTGCGGGGTGCCCGGGTTCAGGAGCCTGCGAGCAGGCAACCAGCCGGGGCTCGATCCAGGCGTGGAACACCCGGTCCTGGGGGCGCGACCAAAAGAAACCGATCGTTCGGTTTCAAGATGGAGGGTGGAGGGAGGGCCCGCCATCGGATCAGTGGCTGGCTCCGCATCGGCCCGTGCTGCCGGGATCTGACAGGTCGTGGGGAGAAAGGAGCAGGTGGGTGGGGGAAGAGGGGAGGTTGAGTCGATTCCCCGTCATCGCCTTGTCGCCCGTGGGTCGCCCGCAGCTAAGATACGGGGTGTTTGGTTTTGTTTTGCGGGAGCTCAGGGCGGGGTGGTTGCGGTGGTGCGGCAGGAGCGTGCGCTTCGGACGCGTCGGCTGATCCTGGAGGCCGCGGCGTCGGTCTTCGACGAGTTCGGCTACGAGGGCGCCACCATCGGGGAGGTGGTCTCCCGGGCGGGGGTGACGCGGGGCGCGGTGTACTTCCATTTCGCCTCGAAGCGGGATCTCGCGCAAGGCGTCGTCGAGGAGCAGTTCGTCCAGGACGGTGTGCCCGAACGGAGCTGCAGGCTCCAGGAGTTCGTGGACACCGGGATGGTGGTCGCGCACCTGATGCCGCGTGACCCGCTGCTCAGCGCGGGCGCCCGGCTCTCGCTCGGCCAGGACGTGTTCGACGACATCGGCGGCGGGGTGATCCCCGGCTGGATCAGCCGAATGGAGACGCTGCTGGTCGCCGCTGGTGAGCGCGGCGAGTTGCTCCCGCACGTCGTGCCGGCCGACACCGCGTGGCTGATCACTGCCGCTTGGACGGGCGTGCAGATCCAGTCGCAGAAGCTCTCCGGTCGTGCCGACCTGGAGCAGCGGATGTCCGGGCTGTTCCAGCACCTGATGCCGAGCGTCGCGGTGCCCGGAGTGCTCGGCTCGCTGCGGATGAGCCCGGACCGAGGCGCCCAGGTGGTCGCCGAGGTCGCCGCGGCCCGCGCGGCGGAGGAGAGCGGCGAGGAGCCGGCGGAGCGTCAGGCCGGGGCCGCCGAGGCGGTCGCGAACGGAGCCGGGGTGGGCTGACCGGTCCGGTCCGAGGGGGCCGAGGCCGGACGGAAGCGGCTCAGGCCCGACGGGAGCTGAAGGCTCCGAACCGTCGGCGGACCAGCCGGTATGAAGGACGCAGCCACCCGCAGCCGGCCGCCCGGGACAGCCGTCGGTCGCCGCCCTGCGCGCCGCGCTGGGCGGTGGCCCGCAAGCGGCAAGGCCTCCTCCTCGGTGTCCAGGCGCACCACCTCGCTGATCGCGGGCGAGAAGGCGGGCTCCGAGCGGGCCAAGGCGGAGGAGCTCGGCGTGTCGATCACCACGCCGGAGGAATTCGTGGCCCTGGTGGCCGACTTCCTCGGCTGAGTTGGTCCAGGGCGGTGGAAACGGCTTGATCGCCGGCGGCGCCGGTGCGGTAGGGTGGTCGACGCCGAATACGACCGTGACGCAGGGAGGTGAGACCCATTACCGGTATGTCCGAGCGGGTGCTCCCGGAGCGCGGCCGTGCGGGCGGCCCACGCGCGTAGCGCGGGTGCGCCGACGCGGCGTCGGCCCTGGCGGGAGCCCTGACGGAGTCCTCCGTTCTCCTCCTCTCCTGCCCAAGGGGTTCCCTTTGCCGGTCTTCTCCTCCGCCGCTCTCCGTTCCTCGGTCGTCTCCCGGCTGCGCGCCGCCGGTTGCGTGTTCGCCGAGGACGAGGCGCGGATCCTGCTCACCGCCGCCGCCACACCCGCCGAGCTGGCCGCCATGGTCCGCGCCCGCGCGGAGGGGCGGCCGCTCGAACACGTCGTCGGCTGGGCCGAGTTCGCCGGTCTGCGGATCGCCGTCGACCCCGGTGTCTTCGTCCCGCGTCGACGCAGCGAGTTCCTGGCCGCCGCTGCCGCCCGACTCACCGGCCCCGGCGCGCTGGTGGTCGACCTGTGCTGCGGCAGCGGCGCACTCGGTGCCGCCGTCACGGTCACCGCCGGACACCCCGTCGAGCTGTACGCGGCGGACCTGGACCCGGCCGCCGTCCGGTGCGCCCGGCGCAACCTGGCCGGAACGGGCGCCCGAATCTTCGAGGGCGACCTGTTCGCCGCGCTGCCCGACGCGGTGCGCGGGCGAGTGGAGGTGCTGATCGCCAACGTCCCGTACGTACCGACCGGCGACCTCGAACTGCTGCCGCCCGAGGCCCGGTTGCACGAGGCCCGGCCCGCGCTGGACGGCGGGGCCGACGGACTGGACGTGCTGCGCCGGGTGGCCGCCGAGGCGCCGGGGTGGCTGGCGGCGGGCGGCTCGCTGCTGTTCGAGACCAGCGAGCGGCAGGCGGCGGGCGCACTGGCGGTGGCGCTGGCGGCGGGCCTGACGGCGGTGGTGAGCCGGGACGAGGAACTGGACGCGACGGTGGTCACCGCGACCCGACCGTGAACGACGGACGTCCCGGCCACCGCACCCCCGTGCCGGTGGCCGGGACGGGCCGTCATGCCTCGGTCCGCGGACACTGCGGTCGCAGAGCCCGCGTGCTCAGGCCCTGCGTGCTCAGGCCGTGCGTGCTCAGATCCTGGTCCCGTACACGTGGTCGACCGGGATGGTGAGCAGCACCCGGCGGTCGGAGACCATCGCCTCGCGGTACTCCGCCCAGTCGGGGTGCTCCCCGGCGGCCCGGCGGTAGTAGTCGACCAGCGCCTCGACTTCGGGCCCGTGCGGGTCGGTGCCCGGCCCGGTGAGGCTGGCGACGCCCTCGGCGGTGACCCAGGACCGCCCGTCCGGTCCGGTCGCCTCCAGGCTGACCCGTGCGTCCCGGCGCAGGTTCGCCGTCTTGGCCAGCCCCTCCCGGGTGGAGATCAGGATGACGTTCGCCTCGCGGTCGTAGTAGGGCATGACGGGGGAGAGCTGGGGTCGGCCGTCCGCCTTGATGGTGGCGAGGATGCCGAGGCGGCTCTGCGCGAGGAGCGCGTACGGGTCGTAAGCAGTGGTGGTCATGGGAGCATCCTCGGGCTTCACACGGTGTGAAGGTCAAGGCGCGGCAGGCGTGTTGCGCGGCGGGGACGATCGGAGCGAAACGGCGGGGATCTGTGCAATCCGCCGATGGCGGCGGCCGCAGTGGGCCAGGGTCGGGAGGCGACAAGGAGTGACGATTCGTCGCAGCGTCAGGAGATCACAGAAGGAGATCACCGCCGACACTTCTTCCAGGCCAGGTTGTACACGGTTTTGATACTGCCGTCCGTCGAATCCATCTGCAGGAAGCTGGTGGCGCTCGGGCTCGAGGTGCCGCGATCGACCCGCAGTTCGGTGTTGATGTCGAGGTTGCGCTCCTCCCCGCAGGGGGCGAAGACCCGGGCGGCGATGTCCACGGTGTCGGTCGTCTGCCAGTTGCCGGTAAACCCGCCCTTGAAGTGATGGGTCGATCTGGTGGGGTGGGCGGTGCCTTGGAAGTGGTAGCTGGCCCGCTGGGTCCCGGACGCACCCGGTGCCAGTGACGCGAAGCCGCTGTAGCTGGCGGACACGACCGCGAAGGTGTAGCCACCGGGGACGTGCACGAGCAGCTTGAGCTGACAGTCCTTCCGGTTGTCGGTCGGCGCCGACCCGGGCCCCACCTGGGCCAGGTAGTTACTGTAGGTGACGGTGAAGGCGGTGTTGTCGGGGGACACGGCCACGGCGGCCGTCCCCGTGGGGCAGCCGGAACCGTTGACCGCCACGCTGTCGATGACGATCCGGTCCGGCGGCGGGGTCGGGTTGCCGCCGAAGGCCGACGAGCCGAGCAAGGATGTGGCGACACCAGTCGCGGCCAACACACGGAGCACCATGGGCTTCCCTTCCATCGTCCACGGATCCAGGGCAAGCGTCGCTTTCCGAGCTCGACCTCCGGATTTCACGTGGGCATCGCACCACACGTTGCGTGTCCACGCGCAGAAGGTGACGCTGCAGTCACTCAAACGGCCTTCAAAGTGGAGACCTCGTCCGACAGACCGTCGGAGAGAACGCGTCGATCGACCTGGCTGCCCGCTGCCCCGAGCGGGTCAGGCTGACGGAGGACTGAACTGTGACGCCGAAGGAGTACGAACGCCGGCACGTCCGCACGTGGTCACGCTGCGGCCGGCGGGTGGCGAAGTCGGCCGAGTGGTCCGACGGGTTGATCTGCCGCACCTGCTACGAGCGCGCCATGCGCGTTCGGGGCCACTGTCCGGGCTGCGGCACCGATCATCTAGGCTGGCGCGGTGACTGATGAGCAGGAGCGGGTGCAGCCGTCGGGAGTGTGGGCCACGGCGGTGGGGGTGGCCAGGGTGCGGGCGCTGGAGACCGAGCGGGAGAACGCGCTGTTCCGCGACCCACTGGCACAGGCCTTCGCCACCGCCGGCGGCCTGTGGCCCTCTTCGCCGCCGCCCGATGACGAGGCCGCGCGACGCCGTCGACTGGCCGTGTCGTTCTCCATCGTCATCAGGACGAAGTTCCTCGACGACCTGTTGCAGCAGGCCTCCGCGTCCGGGGTCCGGCAGGTCGTGCTGCTCGGCGTCGGCATGGACAGCCGGGCCTTCCGGATGGACTGGCCCGAGGGCACCCGGCTGTTCGAGGTCGACACCGCCGCCCCACTGGACTTCAAGGCCTCGGTGCTGCGCCAGGAGCGGGCCGTCGCGCGCTGCGAGCGGATCACCGTCGCGGTGGATCTGCGTGAGGACTGGCCGGCCGCGCTGGCCGCCGCAGGGCACGACCCGACCGTGCCAACCGCGTGGATCGCCGAAGGGCTACTGATCTATCTGCCCGAGGACGCGGTGGAGCTACTGCTGGCACGGCTCAGCGCGCAGTCGGCGGCAGGCAGTCGGATGGGGCTGACCTTGGGCTCGCGCGGCGTGATCGAGCGCTTCGGCGCGGACGCCGCGTCGGGATCGGCGGCGTCCATGTGGGTCTCGGAGATGCCCGACGACCCGGTGGGCTGGCTGGCCGGGCACGGCTGGGAGGCTGAGAGCCACACCCTGCGCGAGTGCGCTGCGGCCTACGGCCGCCCGATCAGCACCCCGCCGCAGCGCGAGGAGCGGCCCGGCGGACTGATCTCGGCGGTCCGCCGGTAGAGCGCCTCCCGGTTCGGTCTTCACCCCGAACAGTGGACACTTCTGAGAAGCGGATCTTGGGTCCGTGGAGAGGATGTCCTCATGGGTACTGCGAGGTACTCGGGGGAGTACGAGCGGGACGCGGTCGCGCTGCTGGAGTCCGGCGGGCGGCGCATCCCGTCGGTGGTGTGCGAACTGGGCGTCAACCTGGAATCGCTGCGCCGGTGGGTCGCGCTATCGCGGGCGGAGGCGGAGGCGGAGGCGGAGGCGGCGGCGTCGGGTGCGGGCGGTGAGGGCCCGTTGACCCCCGCCTAGTGCGACCCGGGAACACCTGACCGCGCCCGGCGAACGGTTGGCGCCGACGTCACGCCGACTGAGGACGCCGCAGTCCGTACAGGAGCAGTTCGATCAGGCGCCGGGGATCGTACTGCGGGTCACCGCCTCCGATGCACAGGTTGCCGATGCCGCGCATCAGTTCGTAGGGTTGGGTGCCCGCCCTGATCTCACCTGCCTCGACCGCGGCGTCGAGCAACCGCGCGCAGACCGGCAGCAGGCGGTCGAGGAAGTAGCCGTGCAGCGCGGCGAAGCCGCTGCTGTCCGACTGCATCGCGTCGGCCAGTCCGTGCTTGGTGACCAGGAAGTCGACGAAGAGGTCGATCCACTGGCGCAGTGCGGTGAACGGGGAGTCGGCGCCGGCCAGCAGCTTCGGGCCCGCCTGCGCGCACTCCTCGATCTGCTGGCGGTAGACGGCCGTGACGAGATCGGCCCGGGTCGGGAAGTGCCGGTAGATCGTTCCCGTGCCGACACCCGCCTTGGCCGCGATCTGGCGGATCGGCGCGTCGACGCCGGAAGCCACGAACACCTCGGCGGCGGCCGCGAGCAGCGCCTGCTGATTGCGCAGCGCGTCGGCCCGCTTGCCCCGGGCCGAGGCCTTCTCCGTGGGGCTCTCGCTGGACACGGCTCTCCCTCCGATGCTCATTGACAAAGCGGAACCATGTTCCGGATAGTAAGTGGGACGGTGTTCCGCTTCAGGTTAGCCGAAGCGGGCCGCAGCCGACCATTGCCTGCCGCCACTCGGCCCGGGCCGAGTGGCGGCCCTCGCCGCAGAAGGAGAACCGCCCACCATGAGCGCATCCACCCACGCCGCGCCTGTCCCCGTCCTGTCGTACAGCCCGGTGGTCCTGCCCGTGCCCGGACGTCCCGTGGAGCTCCAGATACGCGTCTCCGCGCCCGAGTACGGAACCGGCCTTCCCGTCATCCTGCTCTCCCACGGCCACGGCCCCTCGAACAATCTCTCCTCGCTGAACGGCTACGCGCCGCTCGCCAACTCCTGGGCGGCACACGGATTCGTCGTCCTCCAGCCCACCCACCTCACCTCCCGAACACTGAGCCACCTGGTCGCCGACGCCCCCGGTGCACCGGACTTCTGGCGCTCCCGCGCCGAGGACATGACCCACATCCTCGACCGGCTCGACGTGATCGAGCGCACCGTGCCGCAGCTCGCGGGACGGATCGACCACACCAAGATCGCCCTCGCCGGACACTCGCTCGGCGGCTTCACGGCCGGCCTCCTGCTGGGCGCCGGACTCAACGACCCCGACACCGGAAACGTGGTGCACCTGGTCGAGCCGCGGATCAAGGCGGGCGTACTGCTCGCCGCGCCCGGCAGGGGTGGCGACGCCCTCAACGGGCCCATGGCCGAGCAGTGGCCGATCATCGGAGCCGTCGACTTCTCCACCATGACCGCTCCCGCTCTGGTCGTCGCAGGCGACAAGGACGACTCCCGGCACTTCACCGACATGGGGCCGGACTGGCACACCGATCCCTACACCCTTGCCCCCGGCCCCAAGTCCCTGCTCACCCTGTTCGAGGCGGAGCACGGACTCGGCGGGATCGCCGGATACGACGCCGCCGAGACCACGGACGAGAACCCCGAACGGGTCGCCGCCGTCGGGCGGCTCACCGCCGCGTACCTCCGCAGCCGGCTCCACCCCGGCGACACGGCCTGGCAGACCGCATGTGAGGCGCTGGCAGCCGACCCCGATCCGGTCGGACGAGTCGAAGCCAAGTAGGCACCCGGGCGCACGACATCGGCGGGTCACGCCGAACGGCGGCCGATCGCCCTGGCGAGCATGACCGCCCCAGTAGAACGGAGATTGCGGGCGCGACGGGGCGGTGTTGGGGCATGGGTGTCTCTGGGCGGCCGCAGCCTCGGGGGCCGGGCCGGTGAGGCGCAGGCGGCCGGGTCCCGGGGAGCGAGAGGGGAACGGTCCGTGGGACCCGACCGGTGGGAGGCCGGCCGCGCCGGGGCGCGTCGACGGCCCCGACGCCATCGCTTCTCCGGACTGTGCCGACCCCTTTGGTTCCTGCTCGGACGTGCTTCCCGAGGGGCGGGACTGGCGCACTCGCACCTGTCCGGCGTCGGCCGCGAGCCGGCGCTACAGCTCGATCACGGTCACGGTGTCCGCGAAGAAGTTGGTGACGTAGAGTCGCGTGCCGTCGGGACTCACCGCCACCCCACGAGGGCCGTCGGCGACCGGGATCGTTTTGGTCACCGTGCGGTCGGTGGTGTCGATCACCGAGACCGAGTCGAAGGGGAAGTGCGCCACGTAGAGCCGGTCCCCTGCGGGGCTCAGGGCCACGCCGTAGGGCCCCTGGCCGACGGGGACCGTGGCGATCACCTTCTCCCCGGCGATGTCGACGATCGACACCGTGTCCGCGAAGTAGTTGGCCGAGTAGAGGAGGTTCTCGTCCGGTGTCACCGCCACACCGGTGGGGAAGGCGATGCCATGGATTTCGGCGAACCTCGGCTTGGCGAACTGGTCGGTGACCAGCACGGAGTCCTCCAGCGCCAGGGTCAGGTAGACGCGGTCCCCGTCGGGGCTCACCGCCACCCCGTAGGGCGCGTGGCCGAAGCCGCTGTGCGTCGGGATGCCGCCGACGATATCGATCCGCACCAACATCTCGGAGCCGGGAGCAGCCACATGCAGGACGCGCCCGTTCGGGTTGGCAGCCAGGCCGTACGGCCCCTCGACGGCCTGGATCGTTTCGACCACAACTGCGCGCCCTATGTCGATCACCGAAACGGTGCCGGACTTGAAGTCGGTCGTGAAGAGGCGGGTCCCGTCGGGGTTCACCGCTACGCTGTGTGGGCTCTTGCCGGTCGGGATCCGTTTGGCGTCGACGGCGGACACCCGCAGCCCTTTCTCCTGTGCTCGCGCGATCAGCCGGTCCAGCGGCGCGTCGGCGAGGTCTGAGGCAACCATGGGGTCTCCCTATGTCGCAGTGACAGAACGTGACGAGGTTGTGCGGCCCCCATACTTCAAGCGTGGGCCGTCGGCAACTCGTCCGCATCTCGGTCACGGGGCACAGACTTCTCAAGGCCTCTGTCGAAGCACGTCGATGGTCCCGATGCTTCAGCAGGCGGGCCAGGTGTTCAGTCGTGGGCCGTACTGCCCAGCTGATTCGAGCCTGCCTGGCTGAGTCGATGTCACTGGTCCCGGTGCATGGGCCAGGTTGGACGCCGAGATCGGCATCGACTTCCCCGAGGGCTACAAGGCGGTCCTCGACGTGTACGTCGACGTGTACGTGTACGTCGAGGACGGCCCGGCCGGCCGCTTCGGCCTGCCGGTCGGCACGGCGCCGGTCTTCGTGTCCGGGCGCGGTCCGCCCGCCCATGGACTCGTTTCGGCACTGATTTCGCTACCGGCCGGGACTGGTGCCACCTGCCGACCGGCCCCAGGCGGCCCGAGTACGGGGCCCGGGGCCGGTCGGCGCCCCCTCAGGACCCGGTCAGCCCTCTTCCCACGAGACGCTGTAGAGCGGGTACGCGGAGTTCTGGAGCTTGTCGCCGCTGTTGCACCAGGCGTCCGAGATGTTCCCCGCGGTGACCCAGTTACCGTAGTTGGTGTATGCGGTTCCCGCGTGGGAGCAGTACACGGCCGCCCGGAACACCTCGAAGTTCGGACACATCACCTGCCCCCCGGTGTTCGGCCCCATCACCGACCGGTGGCACGGCGGCTGCGCCGCCGCCGGCCCGGCCACCGCCAACTGGGCCGCCCCACCCCCGGCAAGCACCATCCCGGCCGCCGCCAGGCCGACGAGACCCCTCCGTATAGCCATCTGCCACTCCCCTGAGCATGAGCTGATGTGGACACTCGCACAAACAACAGTGCATCTTGGCTGACGCGTCGTCAATGTTTCCGAACATCCCTCAGGCGTTGTTTCCGGTACGGCACTTGCCTGCGCCGGACGGCCTGAGGGATGTTGCCGGTGGCATTCCTGCTCCACGGCGCCGTGAGCTGGATCAAGGACCTCGTAGGGACCACTCCTTGATCACAACCAAATGCGCTCCCCGGCGGAACGCCTCGACGCGTTGGCTCAGGCCTGGCCCTGCGCCTGGCGCTTGTCCACGTACTCGGTGATGATCGAGAAGAATCGCGCCGGGTCCTCGAACGGCAGGCCGTGGCCGCCGGGGACCTGGAGGTAGTCGGCCTGATGGATGGCGGCGGCCAGTTCGCGTTGGTGGTGGGGCGGGATGATCTGATCGTCGGCGCTCGCCAGCACGAGTGTCGGCGCGGTGACCCGGCCCACCGCGTCGCGCAGGTCGATTCGGGTGTCGAGTTCTATCTGCCCGAGGATGCGCTCATCGAGCATGGCCGTGAAACCCGCGGCCATCTCGGCGAACTGCGCGTCGTCGAGGGTGCCGAGGAGGCCGGGCCCCATCGCGGCGAGGATCAACTGGTGGGCCAGTAGGGCCGGGTCGGTGCGCAGCAGACGCGCCCACAGCTCGAACATGAACGCCTCGCGCGGGCTCGTCCTGACCCATCCGGCGTGCAGGACGAGCGAGGTCACGGCAGCGGGGTGGCGGGCGGCGACGGTCGTGGCGACGACGGAACCCACCGAGTGACCGACCAGGTGGAACCGTTCCAGTCCGGCGACCCGGGTGGTGGCGACGACCCGGTCCGCGAGTGAGTCCAGGTCGATCGGTGCGCGGTCGACGGGGGTGGTGCCGGCGCCGGGCAGGTTCGGGGCGACGACGGTGTACCGGTCGCGCATCGCATCGATGAGGCCTCCCCAGTTCGAGGTCGCGTCAGCGCCGGTGCCGTGGATCAGGACCAGGCCCGGGCCGGACCCGGCGACGACGTGGTCAAGCGGTTCACGGCTGGACAAGGGGTGCCTCCATCAGTGAGTGGTTGAGCGATGCGACCGAAGATAGCAGAGTTCTGTCATGTAGCAGAGCTCTGTCATGAGCCAGAGTGCGCGCTGGTGGCGTACGATCACCTTCATGGAGATGCCGGTCACGGAACGCCTCGGGCTGCACATCAAGCGGGTGGAGCAGGAGCTGATGGCGGCGAAGCACGCGGCGCTCCGGCCGCTCGGGCTCACGGTTCCGCAGTACGTCGCGCTGTACACGCTCGACGACCAGCCGGGGCTCTCCGCCGCCGCGCTCGCCCGCGCCTGCCTGGTCACCCCGCAGACCATCGCCACTGTGCTCGCCAACCTGGAGGCGAAGGGCCTGATCACCCGTCAGCCGCATCCGTGGCATCGCAAGGTGGTGGAGGTGCGACTCACCCCCGACGGACGCGGACTGCTCGCGGAGGCCGACGCCAAGGCCGTCGCCATCGAACGACGGATCGCCGACGGATTCAGCCCCGAGGAACGCGCCCTGCTGATCGACCTGCTGGCCCGCGTATCAGGTCAACTGACCATCGCGCCACAGCAGGACTGACACCGCCGCCGGCCCCGGCTGCTGACGGGCACGAGGGCGCGGGCTCGGCCGGCCGGCAAACCCAACGAGGGAGACAACCGATGAAGGCTGCGCTGTTAAAGGAGTTCGGATTCCCGCTGGCCGTCGAGGAGGTGCCGGATCCCGTCCTGGGCACGGGAGAGGTCATCGTCGACGTGGTGGCGGCGAGGATGCTGCCGTACGCGGGGGAGGTGTTCAGCGGTGAGCGGGGGTACCTGCTGGACCTTCCGGTGGTGCCCGGGAGCGGGGCGATCGGTCGGGTGCGGGCAGTTGGGCGGGACGCCACCCGACTCGCCGTCGGTGACTGGGTGTTCTGCGACCCCACGGTGCGGTCGCGGGATGACGCACTGGCTCCCGATGTCATCCTGCAGGGGCTGACCGCGCTCAGCGACGGCGGGTTGCGGTTGCAGCGACACTTCCGGAACGGTGCGCTCGCCGAGCAGATGATGATCCCGACCGAGAACGCGATCCCGCTCGGGGCGGTCGACCCGGCGGACGCCGCGAAGTGGTGCTCGCTCGGGGTGCTGTTGGTGCCGTACGGCGGACTGCTCGCCGCCAACCTGCAGGCGGGCGAGACGATTCTGGTCAGCGGGGCCACCGGGCACTTCGGCAGCGCGGCCGTCGCGGTGGCGCTGGCGATGGGGGCGGCCTGCGTGGTCGCGCCGGGGCGCAACGAGGCCGCGCTCAAGGAACTGACGCACCGGTTCGGGCCGAGGGTGCGAACGGTTCGGCTGGCCGGGGACGAGGAGACGGACCGCGAGCGGATGCGGCAGGCGGCGCCGGGGCCGATCGACTGCGTCCTCGACCTGCTCTCCCCGGCGGCCGGGACGGCCGCGGTGCGGGCGGCGGCCATGACCGTGCGCGACGGTGGCCGCATCGTCCTCATGGGCGGCGTCGGCGGCGATCTGCCGCTGAACTACTCGTGGGTCATGCGCCACAACATCACCGTCCGCGGCCAGTTCATGTACCCGCGCGAGGCGAACGGCCGCCTGATCCAGCTGATCCGGTCCGGACTGCTGGAGCTGGACGCCTTCGACATCACCGAGTTCGCCCTGGCCGACGCCAACGAGGCCGTCGCCCACGCCGCAGCCAACGGCGGTCCGTTCCGCCTGACGCTGGTCCGGCCGTAGGTAGTCGAGCCGTCGGCTCCGCAACGAACATCCCACCGGCTTCCTTTCCGGAGGTCGTGTACCTCCCGTCGGACCGGTACGGCGGCGGGCGACCGCCACGGGGGACGGCCGCCCGCCGGCCGTCGCCCGGTGGAAGTCCGATGAAGGCGTTTGAGTCTGGCCCCACCGAGTGCGGTGGGGCCAGACTCGGTTCGTGGCGATGGGGGAACCGGCTGGGGAACTGGTCGGGCCGGATGCGTGGGAGACCTGCCGGGAGCTGATCCCGGCGGGACATGTGTTCGCGTTTCTTGCCGAGCACCGGGAGGCGCTGTACCCGGGTTCGAGGGTCTCGGACATGCATCCGTCGCGGAACGGTTGCCGAAGCCCGCAGGCGGCCTTCCACCGCAGAGTGAGTGGGCCCGGGTCGCCGGGCGCGTCCGGGTCGGAGGACACCGCGCCGAGACAGGAGGCGCCGACCGCCCTGGTGGTGGACGGTGCCTTCGCCATCTGTCGCAGCTGTAAAAAAGTAAGTACCTGTGTTATCAATAGCTACGTACGAAAGCTCACCCCCTGCTCCACCGTAAGGCGATTGCCATGACGAGTCACACCACCAACCCCGCCCAGTCCTCCACTGCACTGTCCGACCTGAGCGCCGGTCCCTGGGTCCTGGACGCGGCCAAGTCCTCAGTGGAGATCAAGCACAAGTCGATGTGGGGGCTGGCCACGATCAGGGCCGCCTTCACCAAGCTCAGCGGCGAAGGCGAGATCGGCCCCGACGGGTCCGCGCGCGGCACGCTGACCATCGAGGCCGCGTCGATCCTCAGCAAGCAGGCCAAGCTCGACACCCACCTGCGGTCTGCGGACTTCTTCGACGTCGAGAGGTATCCGACGTTCACCTTCGCCGCCACCGGCGTCGTCGCCGACGGCGCCGGAACCGTCAGGGTCACTGGCCGCCTCACTGTGCTCGGCACGACCCGCCCGCTCACCTTCACTGCCCGCGCCACCGCCGTCGGCCCGGACGACGTGACCCTCAGCGGCGAGGTCGTCATCGACCGTAACGACTTCGGCATGGGCTGGAACAGCGCCGGAATGATCAAGGGCCTCACCACCGTCACCCTCACCACCCGCTTCACCCGCCGCTGACAGGCCGACCCGGGTGCCGCCCCGCAGGGGTGGGTCCGGAAATCCACAGAGCCCCGGAGTGCCCTGCTGTGCGTGCGGTTGGGGGTCCGGGCGGGGGGCGACTGGCTTACTGGCTCGGTTCCGCGGCGGGGTGGGGTCGGGTGGTGTCCAGCAGCGTCCGGACTGTCGTCCGGACGCGGTCGTCCGTTGCGGCGGGGTCGGTGGGGTCGAGCTTTCCGCCGAGGTGGAGGAAGGCGAGGCCGTGGACCAGCGCCCACACGGCGGTGGACATCGCCTCTCGGTCGGCTTCGGGGAAGGTGTCTCGGACGATCGCCATGCTCGCGCCCCTGGGCGTCGACCTGGTCGAACTCTCCGGCGGCATCACCCGACGCGAAACCGCCGAACAGGCCCTCGCGGACGGCGTCGCCGTCATCGGCATGGGCACCGCCCTCGCCGTCACCCCCGATCTGCCCCACCGCTGAGCCGGCCATGCCGAGGCCGACCACGCCCTGCGCCCGGTCACCTGGTCCGACAAGGCCCTCGCCTCCGCCGCGAGCATGGCTCTCGTCCGCCACCAACTGCGCCGCCTCGCCCACGGCCGCACTCCCGCCCCGCGCACCCGCCCCGTCGTGGCCCTGCTCAGCGAACAGCTCCAGCAGCGCAAGGCCTTGCGTCGCTACCGCTCGTGGCTGGTCGCCCGTCACCCCTCGGCGGGGTGACCGCACGCCCGGAGCGGCGGCGCGCCCGCTGTCCGCTTCGACTGTCGTTTCGCCGCCGCACCGTGACCCTCCGACGTGTCCTGGAGAAGGCTGCGCCGGAGCTCGGCGAACAGGGCGGGACAGTGCCTTCCGGAGCATCTGGCGCACCTGGTCAGCGGCTTGCCGTCAGGCGGGGGGACGGCCGGCCTGTGCGGTTGGCCGGCAGGAGTACGCCCACGCGGCCGCGGCGGCCGCGGAGGCGAGGGCGATCAGGCAGAGGACGGCGTGCAGTCCACGGGAGAAGGGGTGAACGGTGGTGACGAGTGTGCCGAAGGCGGCGACGCCGACCGCCGATCCGGACTGCCGGGCGGTGTTGAGCGCGGCCGCGGCGATGCCCACGCGGGCCTTGTCGACGGCGCCCAGGGCCGGTGCGGTGGCTGCCGGGGAGATGAATCCGCCGGCCAGTCCGATCACCATCATGGGCGCGAGCGCCAGCCAGTACGGGGAGGCGCGGGTGGCGCCGAGCAGCCCCAGCGCCCCGAACGCGTAGGCGCCGAAGGCCGCGCACATGGACCAGCGCGAACCGAACAGCCGCGCCACCCGAGCGGATCCGAAGCCGCCGACGGCGACGGTCGCGGTCAGCGGCAGCAGCGCCAGACCGGCCCGGACCGGCGAGTAACCGCGGACCTGCTGGAAGTAGAGGCCGCAGACGAACAGCAGGCCGTAGAAGACCAGCGCCGAGGTCGCGGAGACCACCGTGGAGGCCGCGAAGACGCGGCCACGGAACAGCGACAGCGGGAGCATCGGGTGCGGGCTGCGGACCTCGGCGACGAGGAAGGCCGCCGCGGCCGCGGCGGACACCGCCAGGGCCGTCCACACCAGCGGCACGCTCCAGTAGCGGCCCTGGATGAGGACGGTGATCGGCACACCGAGCGCGACGACCGCGCTCACCTGTCCGGCCAGGTCCAGACGCCGAGGCAGCGACCGGGCCGGCCGTTCCGCGACGCCGAGCGCCGGCCACACCCCGGCGAGTCCGATGGGCACGTTGACGAAGAAGACGCTGCGCCAGCCGAGCCAGGAGATCAGGCTGCCGCCGATCAGGGGTCCCGCGGCCATCGCGACGGCGCCGAGCGACATCCAGATCCCGATCGCCCTGGCCCGCAGCTCGGGTTCCGGGTGGGCCTGGTCGATCAGTTTGAGGGCGGCTGGGACGAGGACCGCCGCGCCGACGCCCTGGACCGCACGCCCGGCGGCCAGCACCGGCAGGCCGGCCGCCAGGCCGCAGCCGGCGGACGCCGCGGTGAACAGCAACAGACTCGCCAGGTAGGCCCGGCGGGCGCCCCAGCGGTCCGCGAGGGTGCCACCGGTCAACAGCAGGCCGGCGAACGCGAGCGTGTAGGAGTTCACCACCCATTGCAGCCCGTCGACGCCGATGCCGATGCTGTCGGAGATGCCGTTCAACGCGACGTTCACGATCGACGCGTCCAGCAGGACGATGACATAGCTGACACCGGTCGCGGCCAGCACGCGTCGCCGCAGCCGGGTACCCGACGTCGTGGGCAATGGAATGGCCAGGACTTTCTCGTTCATGCCCCGACGATGACAGCGATTCACTTCCACGCCGGTGGAAGCGGACCCGGGCGACAATGACCGCATGACCTCACCCACGCGCACCGGCGAACCGGACATCGCCCGTGTGGCGAGCCTGTTCGCCAACGGCACCCGCGCCCGCATCCTGATGGCGCTCGCCGGAGGTCGCAGCCTGCCGGCGAGCGCGCTGGCCGAGCACGCGGGCGTCACCCCCCAGGCCGCCAGCACCCAGCTGAACCGGCTCAGCCGGGCCGGGCTGATCGCCGTCCGGCCGTCGGGACGCAACCGCTACTACGAACTCGCCGACCGGCGGATCGCCGAGCTGATGGAGAGCCTGGCCGCGCTCGCCCCGGCCCAGCCGGTGGCGCGAACGCTGCGCGCCAGCAACCGCAACGAGGCGCTGCGCCGAGCGCGCGTCTGCTACGACCACGCCGCCGGACGGCTCGGGGTCGCCATCACCGAGGCCCTGCTGAACAGCGGTGCGCTGGTCCCCGCGGGCGGGACGCAGCAGACGGAGAACGCGGAGCACCCCTACCGGCTCGGTCCGGCCGCGATACCGGTGCTGACCGGCCTCGGAGTACCGGAGAGCCACCTCACGGACGACCAGCGGCGTCCGCTGCTGCGCTTCTGCCTGGACTGGACCGAGCAACGGCATCACCTGGCGGGGCGTCTCGGTGCGGACCTGTTCAACGCCTTCACCACCGCCGGATGGATCACCCAGGCACCCCACACCCGCGCGCTGCACCTGACCCCGGCCGGTGAGGACGCGCTGGCCCGCCGGCTGGGTATGGGCGGCGCGGCCGATCCCGGCGGGATCAGAGCGGCTGGTGACCGTGGCTCGTTGAGTGGGTGTGGCTGACGAAACGGACAACGGCCGGGCTCAGGCTCCGATGGTGTGGGCGCTGGTGGTGCGCGAGGCGGAGCAGGGGCCGCCGTTCGCGGAACTGATCGTGGAGGTTGGTGCGGACCTCTATACGGACTTGGTGGAAGCAGCGCTCGACAGCGGCTTCACGCTCGCGGCGGGTGCGCCTCCGGACACGAGCGGAGTCGTCGAGGTCGGCGACGGCCGGGTGAAGCGCCTGGTGCTGGTCGGCGGGCGCCAGATGTGGGAGCCGGACACTCGCGTCGAGACGTCGCCCGGCTGGCTGGCAGCGGCCCAGGGCAGGAGTGCCGCCGTGGTGATCCTCGTACCGCCGGACACCTGGCCGCCCGGCCTGATCGAGTTGGCGCCCGAGGTGCTTCTGGACGTGTTCACCCGGCGGTTCGAACAGGAACAGAGGGCGGGACGCGTCCTGCACGGAACCGTATCGGTGCGGGTGGGAATCCCGCCGGACAGCGAGTAGGTGCACCGAAGCGCGCTACCCGTCACCGGATCGGACACTACCCGCGAGCTCAGCCGTTCACGGCCGAGAAGCTGACGTGGAGTCCGTTGCCGGTCGGTTCGACGCCAACTTCCGGACCGCGTCCGCGAGCGCGGCCGCGGTGCGGCGGACGTCCCGGTCCGTGGTGCGCCAGTTGCTGAACGCCGCGCGCAGGGCGGGCCGGCCGGCGTAGCGGGTGGGGGTGAGGAAGGCCTCGTCGGAGAGTTCGGCGGCGAGGGCGGCGAGGCGTTCGGGGGTGGGGTCGGCGGCAAGGGTGAAGCAGACGACGTTGAGGCGGACCGGGGCGAGCAGCCGCAGGCCGTCGGTCGTGTCGACGGCCTCGCCGAGTGCGCGGGCGCCGGTGACGCAGCGCTCCACGATCTCCCGGTGGCCGGCCCGGCCGTAGGCGCGCAGGGTGAACCAGGCGGCCAGGGCGCGCAGTCGGTGCGAGTTCTCCGGGGTGAGGTGGACCAGGTCGGGGTGCTCACCGATCGGACCGAGGTAGGCGGCGGCGTTCTGGAAGACCTTCGCCTGCAGGTCGCGGCGGCGGGTGAACTGCACGGCACTGTCGTAGGGCACGTTGAGCCACTTGTGCAGGTCCACGCAGAGCGAGTCGGCCAGGTCCAGCCCGGCCGTCAGCTCGGCGTGTTCCGGCGAGAGGGCGGCGAAGGCGCCGAAGGCGGCGTCCACGTGCAGCCAGAAGTCGTACCGCTCGCGCAGGCCGGCGATCGCGCGCAGGTCGTCGAAGTCGACGGTGTTCACCGTGCCCGCGTTGGCCACCACGATGCACGGGCCGCCGGCCTCGGCGAGCGCACCCTCCAGTGCGGCCACGTCCACGGCCTCGCGGCCGGGCAGGGTGGGCACGGTGGTCAGCGCCCGGCGGCCCAGGCCGAGAACGCTCAGCGCCTTGGACACGCTGGAGTGCGCGCTGCCCGACAGCACCCGCACCCGGCCGAGCGCGGCGACCCCGTCCTCGGCCACGTCCACGCCGAGCCGCTCGCCCAGCCACTCCCGGGCGACCGCCAGGCCGACGGTGTTGGACATGGTCGCGCCGCTGACGAAGGTGCCGCTGTGCGCGGGGGAGAGGCCGAAGAGCTCGCGCAGCCAGCCGACCGTCTCCCGTTCCAGGTGCTGACCGGCCGGGTCCAGCGAGGAGTTGGAGTTCTGGTCGGCGGCGGAGGTCAGCCAGTCGCCCGCCAGCGCGGCCGGGGTCGCACCGCCGGTGACGAAGCCGAAGTAGCGCGGCCCGGCACTGGCCGACAGCCGCGGCTGCCAGCGCTCGCCGAACTCCGCCAGCGCCGCCCGCAGACCCTCGGCGTCCTCGTGCAGCGGCTGCGCCGGCGTCGGCCGGTCCGCCTGCTGCGGGATCACCGGACCGTCGAGGCCGGCGAGGAAGGCGACGGCCCGCTGCCGGGTCTCCTCCAGGAGGGCGGGCAACTGGTCGAGATCGGCGGCGAGTGCGGGGTGCATGGGGCTTCTCCGTTGATCGATTGTCAGCCCGAGGGTAGTGGGTGGGAGATGGGGTGTCGCGGGCCAATTCGACGAGGGTGGCCTGGGAGTTCGGGTGTTCGGGTGTTCGTGGGGGAATGGGTCACTACCCCAAGGCGGCCGCCTTTCGCAGCAGCACCGACCGCTCGCGGGCGTTGCGGCACAGCCGGGCGGCGAGCTCCAGCTCGGCCCGGGCCTCGGCGGTGCGGCCGAGGCGGGCCAGCAGTTCGCCGCGCACGCCCGGGAGCAGGTGCGAGCCCGACAGGCGGCCAGAGGCGAGCAGGTCGTCGACCATGGCCAGCGCCTCCTGCGGTCCGCTCGCCATCGCGACGGCCACGGCCCGGTTGAGCTCGACCACGGGGGACGGGGCCACCCGGCCGAGCGCCTCGTAGAGGAGCACGATCCGCTCCCAGTCGGTCTCCCGCACCGAGGGCGCCGTCGCGTGGCAGCCGGCGATCGCGGCCTGCAGACCGTACGGACCGAGGCCCCGCCCGACGGCCGAGGCCCGGCCGAGTGCGGCCAGGCCGCGACGGATCGCCGACCGGTCCCACAGCCGCCGGTCCTGGTCCTCCAGGAGCACCGCCTCGCCGTCCGGCCCGGTCCGCGCCGGGAAGCGCGCGGCGGTGAGCTCGAACAGCGCGAGCTGCCCGTGCACCTCCGGCTCGGTGGACAGCAGGGCGGCCAGCATCCGGGCCAACCGGACGGCCTCGTAGGCGAGATCGGGGCGCAGCAGGTGGTCGCCGCTGGTCGCCGTCGAGCCCTCCGTGAAGATCACGTACAGGACGCTCAGGACGGCGCCGAGCCGCTCGCGCCGTTCCTCGGGCTGCGGCAGCTCGAACGGCACGTGGGCGGCGGCGATGGTCTTCTTCGCGCGGGTGATCCGGGCCTGGACAGTCGGAGTCGGCACCAGGAACGCCCGGGCGATCTCCTCGCTGGACAGGCCGCCCACCACGCGCAGAGTGAGCGCCACCCGGGCCTCGGGCGACAGCACCGGGTGGCAGGCGGTGAACATGAGCGCGAGGACGTCGTCGTCGACCCGGTCGGGATCCCACGGCAGGTCGTCCGGCCGCTCGGGCGCGGCCGCCGCGCCCGAGCTGAACTCGCCGTCCGCCAGCTGTCCGGCGAGCGCGGCGTACCGCTCGTCCAGTGCCGACCTGCGGCGGAAGGCGTCGATGGCCCGCCGCCGGGCGGTCGCCAGCAGCCAGCCCACCGGACTGGCCGGCGCGCCGTCGCGCGACCAGGTGACGAGCGCCTCCGCCAACGCCTCCTGCGCGACGTCCTCGGCGAGCCCGAAGTCCCCCGTGTAGCGGGCCAGCGCACCGACGATCCGCGCCGACTCGATCCGCCAGACGGCCTCGACGGCCCGCCGCGCCGACTCGGCGATCGGCGGGCCGTCGGGAGCCTGGAATGTCACAGCTGGCCGGTCCGCTCGCGCCACGCCCGCTCCTTGACGATCCACTCGTTGTCCTGCGGGAACTCGTCGATGCCCGGCACGCGCCGGATCTCGCACTTCGAGCCGGGGATCGCCGGGAGCCGCTTGGCCCACTCGACGGCCTCCTCCTTCGAAGCGACGTCGAGCACGTAGAAGCCGCCGAACAGCTCCTTCGTCTCACCGTACGGCCCGTCGGTGACCACCTGGGTCTCACCGCTGTAGTCGACCACCACGCCCTGGGACGGGTCGTCCAGGCCCTCGGCGGCGACGAGCACGCCGGCCCGGATCAGCTCGTCGTTGAAGCGGCCGATGGTTTCGAGCATCTCCTCGAAGGGCGTCTCCATCATCTTCGCGAGGGACTCGTCCGTGCCTCGCAGGATCAGCATGTACTTCGCCATCTTCGGTCTCCTTGATCGGGGGTCGTCTCTCGACCCTCTCAGTCCCAGGTCGAACGGCGCGGTCGCGGATCGACACGGCCGACGGATTCGGGGTGAAATTTTTTTCGCCGGACGCCACTACGGGCGGGTACGGGGGACGGCCGGGGGTGTTGTGGCCGTGACCAGGGCGGTGACGGCGGCGCGCACGGTCTCGTCGTCGACGAAGCCGCGCCAGCCGGCGGAGGTGCTGAGGCGGTCGTCGCGGGTGAGAGCCTCGGCCAGGACGCCGGCGGCGGGGTGGGCGGCCGGGTCGATCCGGGTGAGGTGGTGGACGGCGGGCAGCACGACCGGGAGGTACGAACCGTTCCTTGGGAGATCAGTGAATCTCAGGGATTTGCCCATTGCGGGGCAAAGGTCCTCGTCTGATCCGGCTTGGAGGGCCGGTGCGAGGTAGACGCTTCACGGCCACCGGCGGGACCAGGTCCCGTCTTACGGTCGGCTCCACGTCCGTTTAGCGTGCATCCCGGCGACGTTGAGGTCCTCGACCACGATCGTGCCGTACTCGCGGGCAAGCCCGGTGGTGAGTTTGTGGATGCCGTCGCGGCGCAGGTCGGCGATGCGGTGGTGGACCTTGTTGCGCCGGTCATTGGCGCGCAGCCATCGCTTCGAGGGCTGCGCGCCGGTGCGGCGGTCGGGACCCATGCGCCGGGAGACGGTGCGCGACAGACGGCGGAGTTTCCTTCGGGCGTGGCGGTGAAATGCCCGGATTGTTGAGGAACACTGCTGAAATTGACAACAGTTGGCCGCCCAGTCGATCGCGTCGAGTTCCTCCCACATGGGCCCGCACTCTATCGCCGGGGCAGTTCGGCCCGCCGAACCGCCTTCGAGGCGAAGGCGAGGGCCGCTCCCAGGCAGGAGAGGCCGCCGCAGCCGATGAACACCGGGGCCGCGCCCCAGGCGCCGATCGCGGCGCCCACCAGCGGGTAGCTGAGCGGTGCGAGGCCGACCATGGTGAGCATCACGACGGAGGTGACCCGGCCGAGGTAGGCGGGGTCGGCGGACGTCTGGATGAGGGTGCTGTTCAGGCTGCCGAAGACGCCCGCGCCCAGCCCGACCAGCGCCGCCAGCAGGGCGGCCGCCCACAGGCTCGGGACCAGCGCCATGGCGGCCGCGCCCGCACTGCCGGCCAGTAGCGTCGCGACCATGGTCAGGCCCGCCCGGGGCAGCCAGCCGGCGATGGCGAGCAGGGCGGCGCTGGCGGCCGCTCCGGCGCCGAAGCAGGCGACGATCCAGCCGTAGCCGGACGGGCCCCAGCCGCGTTCGGCGTTGAGGAGCACCATGCCGACGTTGAGGGTACCGGTGAGGCCGAGCTCGCAGACCGCGCCGGCGGCGACCAGCGGGCCGATCAGCCGGTGGCGGCGGATGTAGCGCAGCCCGTCCAGCAGTTCGGCGCGGGCGGTGCTGCGGCCCGGCCGGGGCTGTTCGGACGGCGTTTCGAGCGGGTGGATCCGTACCGTCAGCAGCAGGGGCAGGGACAGGGCGAAGAGCAGGCCCGCGACGGTGAAGGCGACGGCCGGGCCGCCGAGACCCATCGCCAGGCCGCCGATCGGCGGGCCGGCGATCTGGCTCAGACGCATCGCCAGGGAGCGCAGGCCGGTGACCCGGGCGAGCTGGTCGGAGCTGGTGATCCGGGGTGGCAGGGCGCCGACGGCGGGCACGAACAGGGCGTCCACAGCGCCGAACACCAGGGCCACCACGACCAGTAACCAGAGCGCGGGCGTGGTCAGGGCGATGGCGGCGGCGACGGAGAGGATCAGGAGGCAGCGCAGGGTGTCGCTGCCGAGGATCACCCGGCGCGGGTCGTGGCGGTCGGCGACGACTCCTCCGCCGAGCATCAGCACCGCCCGTGGCAGCGCCCCGGCGGCCATCACCAGACCGAGCTCGGTGGGGCCAGCGGCCTTCTGGGCGGACCAGCCGAGGGCGAGGAAGTACACGCCGTCGCCGATCAGCGAGGCGGTGTAGGCGATGATCCAGCGCAGCACGTTGGCGTCGCGGTGGGCGGGGGCGTCGGGGCGTATCGGCGGTGCTGTCTCCACGGTGGCCATGGCGGGCTCCAGCGGGTCGGTGACGGAAGCGGACGGGTGCGTCAGGGGCGGAACGGAAAGCCGTACAGGTGGACGGACACGTGCTCGCGGCCCTCGGTGTCCCCGGCGGCTTTGGCGGCCTTGCCGCGCTGCCGCCAGCGCCGGGCCAGTGCTTGGAGCTCGTCGTTCATCTCGGCGAGTTCGACCGGGGTGAGGTCGAGCAGCCACTCGGCGCTGAAGGCCGCGTCGGTCCACTCCTTGCCCCAGGCGGCGCCCTGGTCCAGGTACGTGCGGTACTGCGCGGCGCGGCTGTCGATCAGGCCGCGGGTGACCGCGCCGACGGCGGCCGCGCCCTCGGGCGTACCGGCGAGGTCCGACTCGCGGTAACCCCAGCCCTCCTCGGACGTCACCTGCCACCACCGCTCCCGCCCGTCGGCGCTCTGCGCGCCCGCCTCGGTCACGAAGCCGTGCTCGGCGAGCTTGCGCAGGTGGTAGCTGACCAGGGACGGCGCCTGGTCGACCTGCTCGGCGAGCTGGGAGGCGGTGGCGGTGCCCGCGGCGTAGAGCAGGCGATAGAGCTGCATGCGCAGCGGGTTGGTGAACGCCTTCAGGCGGGAGAGGTCGGTGATCCGCTCGGGCTTGGGGTGCTGGGGCATGGCTTCACGGTAGATCCGAAGGGAAAATTGCGCAATAAAGTTTTCGGATCTGCTGCTGGGTGCAGCATGGGACTTGTGACCGGACATGGTTGACGGCCCCGGGACTCGCTACTGACCCACTCGCCGAGGGCTTGGTGCTCGACCTGGTCTATGCCCTTGGGCTCAGGTTCGGTGCTGGCGAGAACCTGCTCACGTGTCAGTGATATCCCTCCAGGGGCCGGTGAGTGCCGGGCCTTCGGCACCGGGACCGGCGGATCCACAACAAGGACCGCGTCGGATAGATCCCCTCGCGTGACATCCCCGGGAGTCGCGGGCACGCCGGCGTGCTCGGAGGGGAGCAAGGGTCAAGACCCGTGGATGAGATGACGTGCAAGCAGGCTGCGGCGCCCAACGAGGTCGATCCTATGCTGAGGGTCGTGCGGGTACTGGGTAGGAGCAGCGAGGACGAGATGGTCGCCTGCTTCTTGAACGGCGAGCTGTCCAGCCGGAGGTTCGGCCAGAACCTCCGGTCCCACCTGGCGGCAGCCGGGCAGGCCGAGCAGTTGCTGACGCGTCCGGACCTCTTCGACGCCGGAGCGAACTTCGCCCGTCGCGCTCTGCTCGCTGCGGTGCGCGGGTACGGCGAGAACCGCGACCTGTTCGAGAACTTCCCCGCTCACGTCACGTGGACCAGGGCGCTCCTGTCCACCGACGAGGCAGTCGGCGTGCGCTACCTCGACTATTCCTACTGGGTCGAACTGTCGGGTGGTAGCCGCCGGCCGACCGATGCGGCCGCACGCATCAGGGCAGGGCTACGCGCATTCGACGTGCCCAACGAACCGTTCGTCGACGCGGCCCAAGCGCTCATCGACGGTGAGCGATTCCCTCCGCTCATCCTCGTCGGCGAGACGCAGGACAACCTGGTCTGCCTCGAGGGCCACCTGCGCCTGACCGCCTACGCCCTCGTCGGCTTCCCGAGCGACATCGAGTGCCTGATCGGCACCGCGCCGACCATGGGACGCTGGGCGCGGTAGTCCCGTCGCGGGGCCGGGTTCACCGTTTGAGCGGTGAACCGGGCTCCAGGGCTGTGGAGTTGCCACTAATCGATCAGGTTCCGGTTTGCCCGGCTCCATGCGAGGCGGGCCCGGAGTTCGTCCAGGTGCCCTTGGGCGACCCAGGTGGCCTGGGGCTCGTGGCCCTGTTCGGCCAGGCGCCGGACGGCATCGATGCCGTGCTCCTGAACAGTGAGTACGGCATCGACCAGGCCCGCCGTGTCAGTGAGGCCGTAGGCGGCGGCGAACACCTCAAGGCGGTGACGCCGGTCGGGCGGCTGCGGGTAGCGCAGCCACCGCATGCACTCGTCGTCGTCGCGGAACGGCGCCGCGTATTCGAGTGCGTACGCCACGTCGTGCAACCGTGGCGCCGGACGCGCGTGATCCCAGTCGATGATTCCGATCGGTCGGGCGCCGCGCCACACGGTATTCCAGGGACCGAAGTCGCCGTGACAGATCACTTCGTCGCCGACGGGTCCGGCAGTGGTGGTGGACCAGCACGTTGTGTGCGGGGGTCGATATCCGGCCACGGCGTCGTGGTAGTCGCGCAGGAGGCGGGCGAAGGTGACCAGGCCCTGGTCGTCGACGACCTTGGCCCAACCGTCCGGACCGGATTCGCCGCTGATCCAGGTCAGAACCTCGCGGCCCTGCTCATCGAAGCCGAGCACGCGGGGAGCGTGTTCATAGCCGACGGCCTCCAGATGGTGGAGCAGGCCGTGAACTGCCGGGGTCCACGGTCCGGCCGGCCGGTGCACCGTGTTGCCGATGCGCTCGACCCGACCGAGATCTCCTGTAGTCACCTGGCAACCGTGACGAGGAATCCGCCGTGGCGCAACTGGTTATCGTGCCGTTCCACTGACTGCAGCCGCCTCGGCCAGATCACCAGTCGATCGTCGCGTTCCGGCTGACGCTGGTGTCGGACAGGTCGGTGGACATCGCGATGCTGCTGCGGGACGTGATGACGCCGCTGCCGATGCGCGAGGGTTGGGGCGAGGGCATGGAGTGGCCCTGCCCCGGCGCACCTGCTGCCCTGGTCGCGGAGTTCGCCGGCCACAAGGTCGCCGCGCTCGGTCTCGCAACCTGGACAAACCCTCCGCCTCCTGGCCGGCAAGCGTGTCCGGTCACAATGTGCACCGGGGGACTGCTGACGAGAGGGGCGGTGATGGAAGCGGTACTGGAGTGGGGCGCTCGGCTCGAGCCGGCTCAGGTGGCGGGTGGGGCGCTGCTGGTCAACCTCCTCCTGTTCCTCGTCGCCGTGGGTGCCGGCGGGTGGTTGGTGCGCCGGTTCGGGGAACGTCGGTGGCACCGGCGCCGGGGCCCGTCACGCCCGCCGAACGGGCGCTGATCGCGGTCACCGTGCTCCTCAACTCGGCTGTCAGTACGGCCGGATGGCTGCTCTGGCGGGCCGGGTGGATCCGGCTGAGCCCGGTGACCGGGCCGCGAGCGGTCGTCGAACTGGTGCTCCTCACCCTCGTCATGGACGCGCTGATGTACGCGGGGCACTGGATCGCCCACCGGCGCCGCGTCTACCCGATGGTGCACGAGGTGCACCATCGCCATCCGGACCCCAGGCCTGCCACGCTCTTCGTGATGCACCCGCTGGAGGTGCTGGGCTTCAGCGGGGCCTGGCTGGCGGTGCTCTGCGTGCGGGGCGTCTACCACGCCGTCAGCGACGAACAGCGCGCCGCGGTGGTCGCGGCGCACCCCCGCCCCGACTTCAAGAACCGGATCCTCGCCGCGTTCACCGAGGGCGTCAGGAGCCGCCCGGACACCACGTTCGGCAACGTCAAGGCCGATGTCCTGGCACACTTCGGGCCAGGCTTCGAGCGGGGGACTTCGTCGAGGTGGTCAAGGGGTCCGACCGGGTGGAGTGACGCTCGACGCTCCGTGGTCGGGCGATACGAGGGCGTGCCCGGCGAGCGTCCGGTGCCGCCTCCCCCTGCCGAGGG
>NZ_JBHVVI010000085.1:25635-39331 GCF_042883685.1 Kitasatospora sp. NPDC058190 | reverse complement strand
GGCGGGTACTTCATCTGAGCAGCCATCACAAAGGCTCCCTTCTCATGACCCATCAGGCCATCTCGGGCAACCTTCCGCACCTCGGGGGAACCTCAGGCCTGGCCGGCTGTCACCGGTACGGGGAACGGGCCGTCGTCGGCCCATGCCCTTGGGGCGGGGCCTGCACCGGTCAGTGTGACGGCGACACCGAGCGCGAGGGCCACGCTCGCGCAACGGAGTGCCGAGCCGCGGCGGTCGGCGGGGAGTGTCCGGGAGACGGTCATGGAGGGGTCCTTCTGGTGTGGACGACACGGGCGAAGCGGGACGGCCCGCGGTGGGCGAAGCCAGGGGTTCCACCGCATGCCATCGGGTGGTGCTTTGGTCGGCCGTCCCCACCCGGGGTGGTCCCGACCACGCCAGGGCCATGATCGGCTTGCCGGGGCAGCCGCGCCAGCACCGACACCGCCGGGCTGTGGACAGGGTGGAGGGGGGACGGCACCGAACGCCCACAGCGGCCCTGCCTGATCCCGGACCCCGCCCGCCCCGGTCGCAAGATCATTGACCGGACAGCTCGGCCCCCGCCCCGGAGGCTGCCCGGGCGACGGCGCGTCCGGCCCGGGTGGCCGGTGCTCCACGGGCGGGACACAATCGTCGGGGCGGCGCGTGACCCGCCACGCCGCCGGTGGGGCGGGGTACTCGACCGGGAGGCGACTGTGGCCGGTGTGACCAGCACCGATCTTCTCGTGGACGCGTTCGACCGGATCCGTGAAACGGTCGCCGACGTGGTCGACGGCCTGACCCCCGAGCAGCTGGCTTTCCGGGTGCAGGACTCGGCCAACTCGATCGCCTGGCTGGTCTGGCACCTCACCCGGGTGCAGGACGACCACCTCGCCGACGCGGCCGACCGTGAACAGGTGTGGACCGCCGACGGCTGGGCGGGCCGGTTCGCTCTGCCGTTCGCCGCTTCGTCCACCGGCTACGGGCACCGACCCGCGCAGGTCGCCAAGGTCACCGCCACCGCCGACCTCCTCGTGGGCTACCACGAGGCCGTCCACGCACGGACCGTCGACTACGTACGCGGCCTCGACAACCGATCCCTCGACCGGATCGTCGACGAGTCGTGGCAGCCTCCGGTCACCCTGGGGGTGCGTCTGATCAGTGTGATCGCTGACGACCTCCAGCACGTCGGCCAGGCGGCCTACGTACGAGGCCTGCTGGCCCGGCGCTGACGGCCCGTGACCCAAGGCGAGGCAGGGTGCGTGATGGCCCGCCCGACAGCTGGAGGGGCCCGGGCCCGGCTCCGCTCCGGTGGCTCCGCTGCTCCTTGCCGGGGACGGCGGCTGCGCCCCGCGGCGGCGGCGTCGAGGGCGCCGGACGACAGCGTACGTCAGTCGATGAGGCCGAGCCGCCGCCCGCCCCGGTCGTGCAGCCGCCGGAAGAAGGCGAGCACCCCGGCCGAGCCACCGGCCCAGGTGGCGCTGGAGCGAGTGAGGCCGGTGTCCGGGAACACCGGACGGGCGGGGGTGCCGCCGCTGCGGCTCAGGATGATCGCCGCGACGGTCTCGGCGGCCTCCCAGAACTCCTCGGACCCGGACGCCGTGGCCACGTCCACCAGCAGCTCGCCGACCCCGGACAGCCCGCAGCACTGGGTGACCAGCGGCATCCGGGGTGCCAGCTCGGCGCAGCCACGCGCGGCCCGCTGGGCGAGGGCGAGGTACCCGGGTTCGCCCAGGCGGTCGGCGGCCCGGACGAGCACCGCCCCGATTCCGGCCAGGCCCCGGCACCACGAACCGTAGCGGCGGGTCGCTCCCGGGGCGCTCGCCGCCGCGAGGATGCCCGGGGTGAGCGCGGCGAGCCGGGCGGCGGCCTGCCGGGCCCGGCGGAGCGCGGCGGGATCGCCGGTCGTGCTGCCGTATTCGAGCAGGAAGTACGCGACGCCCGCCGCGCCGTGCGCCAGCCCCTCGCTCAGGGCGGCGCTGCCGACCGTGTCGGTGCCCGCGGGCGTCAGCCGGGCCGTGCCGGAGGCCAGCATCCGGTCGCACTCGGCGGCCACGGCGAGGTGCCGGTCGGCGAGTGCGTGGTGGCCGCCCGCACCGGCGGACCGGGCGAGCAGCAGCCGGCCGATGCCGATCCCGGCGACGCCCTCGATCAGATCCGCCTCCGGCGGTCCGCCGTCCGGCCCTGAGGCCGGCAGGGCCGGGGGCGTCGGTAGGGTCGGCAACGCCGCCGGGCGCGCCGCCGACGCGCCGTGCGCCTCGGTGAGGAACAGCTCGACGCCGGTACGGCCCGAGTAGAAGCCCGGTGACAGCTTCCTGGACTGGCCCGCCGTCCAGTGCGCCAGCGCTTCGACGGCGACGCGCACCCCGGGCCGGTGCAGGTGGTGGAGCAGTTCCAGGCCGAGCCCGGAGCTGCCGCCGTAGGCGTCGATCGGCGTCGGGACGGCGGCGCGTGCGGCGGCCGCGGGGTCGGCGATCCGGCGGGCCTCCTCGACGCAGAACGCGGTGGTGTGCCCGATGATCTCCTCGAGCAGCCCGTCGTCGAAGCGGAGCCGTGCGGGCGTGCGGGCGACGGCGGGCGCCCCGGTGCGCAGCCGCTCGGCGCCGGCGGTTCGCACCGCCGGGTCGAGGCTCATCAACTCGCTGATGAATTCCCGGAATTGACGGTGCTCGTCGCCGGGCAGCGCCCAGGCCAGCCCAGCCAGCGTGCGGTCCCGGTTGACGGCGGTGTCGGCGTCGACGATCACCGGATCCATGCCGGTGGCGGCGAAGCACAGCGTCGCGCCCAGGGCGTAGTAGTCGTCGGCGGGCTCGGCCGCGCCGACCGCGCGCCGAACCGGGCCGCTGTAGCCGGGCGTCGAGCCGTCCGGGCCGGCCCCGTTCAGCGCGCTGATCCCGAAGTCGATCAGATGGCAGCGTCCCGAGGCGTCGAGCACGACGTTGTCGGGCTTCAGATCGCGGACCACCACGCCCCGGCGGTGGATGCCGTCCAGGACGCGGAGCAGCCCCGCGGCCAGCTCGGAGAGCGCGTCGTCCCGGTACGGGCCGTTCCGCTGGACGACCCGCCGCAGATCCCGGTCGCCGCAGCTGGTCATCACCAGGTACTCGTCCGTGCGGTGCCGGAAGTAGTCGAGTGCGCGCGGCGCCCCGCGGAGGCCGTGGAGCGCGCCGAGGACGGCGTGCTCGTTGCGCAGCCGGTCGCGGGTGTCCGCCCCGGACTCGTCCTCGGCCACGAAGGCCCGGGCCTGTTTGACGACCACCGGTAGGCCGCTGGTCCGGTCGAGCGCCCGGTAGACGTTGCCCTGCGGCTTGCGGGCGATGCCGCCGGTGACCCGGTAGCGCCCACCGCCGAGCCCGGCGTCGCCGTGCGGGCGGTCCCGCTGCTCGAAGGGGTCCTCGGCCCAGGGCGGGCACCGGTAGGAGGCGCCGGCCAGTCCGTCGAAGAGCCGTCCGTCCGGGCCCGTCATGACGGATTCGAGCCGCCCGCTCCGGCCGGTCCGGTAGTCGCCGCTGAAGGGCCCGTACCGGTAGTAGACGGGGGAGTCGGGGTCGACCCGCCGGTCACTGACGATCTGCGGACCCTCCCGGCCGCTCAGTACGGCGACGAGTTCCTGGGCGAGTGCGACGACGGTGCCGGGCGCCGGGTAGACCGTGATCGCCTTGCCGACCGAACCGGCGCTGGATACACCGGAGTTGAGTGTCCTTAGGGTCTCCGGATCCCTGGCCCACTTCGCGTGGCAGACATGGCGTGCCAGCACCGGCAGGACGAGGCCGAGCGCGGCGTCGAGTTCGCCGGGGCGGGCGGAGACGTGCAGCTTCCAGCCGTGTTCCATCGCCGGCATCCGCGGATCGTTCAGGTACGACCAGGTGTCATCGGACCATCCGCTGCGGCCGGCGATGGAACCGGTCACCGTCAGGAGTTGAAGTCGCAGGCGAAGCGGGTGGTGGCCGTCACCCACGGGTCGGCCAGGCAGGCCGTGGCCTCGTGGTCGCCGCGGTCGTCGTCCTCGAACACGATGGCCTCGTCATCGACCACCAGGGGGCCGGCATCGCGGATCTCGTCGGTCAGGGAAACGGGCATGTGGCGCCTCCAGGTCTGGTCGTGCCTTGGGCGATGGCGACGGCGCGGATCGCGGCCGCCGCGAACCGGTGGGCCCGATGGGGCCGGGTTCCTGGTCCACGAAGGTAGGGAGGAACGGTGCGCCTGACAAGGGGGCAGGACGCATCAACTCCACTTGCCGGACACATCCGTGGAGGAATCGTGGAATCGCCTCCGGCGGCAGGCCGCCGCCGGGGTCAGGAGCTGACGCCGACCGCGTGCCGGAAGCTCGCCGGGTCGGTGACCAGGTCCAGCATGGCCCGCGCGACGTCGGATCGGGGGACGGTGGAGCCGGCAGGTCCGGATTCGACGGCGTGCCGGTAGTGGCCCCGGCCGGGCCGGTTGGTCAGCCGCGGGGGCCGGACGGCCGTCCAGTCCAGGTCGCTCTCGCGCAGCACGCGCTCCATCGCCTCCAGGTCGGTGTACACCTCCCGGAGGGCGGCCCAGAGCAGGGGGCCGAACACCTTCGCGGCGAGGAGGGGCTGCCCGGCCCCGGAGCGGTTGAGCGGTGCGGCGCTGACCACGAGGATGCGGCGCACCCCGACGGCCGCCATGGCGGTGGCCGCCGCGCGGGCGGAGGTCGAGGCGGGCTTGAGGGGGTCGGTGCGGCCGGCCTGGCCGATGCCGGAGAGGACGGCGTCCGCGCCCTCGATCACCGGTTCCAGCGACGCGGGGTCGAGGGCATCGGCCCTGACCACGGTCAGGCGGTCGTGGTGGACGGGCAGTCGGGCCGGGTCGCGGACCGCGGCCGTGACGTGGTGCCCGTCGGCGAGGGCCAGGGCGACCAGGTGGCGGCCGATGCCGCCGGTGGCGCCCAGAACAGCGAGTTTCATGACCCCTCCCAGGGGGTGGGTGAGTGCCCACTTCCTTCCTTTCCCCGATGGTGAGTGAGCACTCACCCACCTGTCAAGGTAGGCTGCTGCCCATGACGAACGAGGGGACGCAGCAGGGAACCGAGCCGCTGACCGGGGGTGCGCTGACCCGGGCGCGGGTGCTGGACGCCGCCGCCCGGCTGATCGGCACGGTGGGGCTGGTCCGGGCCACCACCAAGGAGATCGCCCGGGAGGCCGGCTGCTCGGAGGCGGCGCTGTACAAGCACTTCCGGGACAAGGAGGAGATCTTCGTCCGCGTGCTGCGCGAACGCGCCCCGCGGCTGGCCGCCGCCGTCGCCGAACTGCCCGACCGGGCCGGGGCGGGCACGGTGCGCGAGCACCTGGAGGCGGTGGTCGCGGTCGCCGTGCCGTTCTACCGGCAGTCGTTCCCGATGGCCGGCGGGCTGCTCGCCAGCCCCGAGCTGCTCGCCGCGCACCGCCGCAAGCTCGACAACGCCGGTCCACACCACGTCAGTTCACACCTGGCTGACTACCTGCGCGCCGAACAGCGGCTGGGGCGGGTCTCGGCCGCCGTCGACCCGGACGCCGCCGCGATGCTGCTGATCGGCGCCTGCTTCCACCGCGCCTTCCTGGAGGTCTTCTACGCCGGCGAGGGCCCCGCCGAGGCCCTGCGGCCCGTCGCGCCGGCGGAGTTCGCGAGCGCGACCGTCCAGGCCCTGCTCGGCGGCATCGAGGCGCCGGAGGCCTGAGCCCGCGAGGCGGTCCGAGCGGTCAGTGCCCGGGGGCGAGGTAGCGACGGCCCGGTATTTGTTCGAAGATCAGGTTGGTCCGGGTCTGGGCGACCGCCGGGTGGGTGGTGAGGTGGTCGACCACGAAGTCGCGCAGCGCCTCGGGGCTCGCGACGCCGACGTGGAGCAGGTAGTCGTCGGAGCCGGCCATGTGGAAGACCGCCAGGACGCCGGGCAGGTCGGGGGCGGTGCCGCGGAAGCTCTCGTTCTGCTCGCGGGTGTGGGCACGTAGCCGCACCGAGATCATCGCCTGGAGCGGCAGCCCGATCGCGGCGGGGTCGAGTTCGGCGCGGAAGGCGCGGATGATGCCGCGCTCCTGGAGCGCGCGGACACGGGCCAGGCAGGTGGACGGGGCGATGCCGACGGCCGCCGCCAGGGCGTTGTTCGGGAGGCGGGCGTTGTCGGCCAGGGCGCGGATGATCGCCCGGTCCACGTCGTCGAGGGGCGCTCGCCGGGCCTGCGGATTGTTCGGCATGCCTGCCAGGATTCCAGCCCGTTCCGCAGATTCGCAAACCTGATCCGGGCTGGGCCGAATGTTCTTCGGAGGAGCTTCCCCACGGGCCTGGAAAGTTCCATCCTTGCCGCTGGCGACGATCGTCCGTCGCCGTCGGCAGCAACCCCCGGAGTGCCCCGCCCATGAGCCCGACCGCGTCCGCCGCCCTCGCGCCGACCGCAGCCCCGAGCGCAGTCCCGACGGCAGCCCCGACCACCGTCGACCCCGGCCCGGAGCTGGACGGCCGCGACTTCGCGCTCCCTGCGGGCGGCCTGGACGACGCGCAGCGGCTGCGCGCGCTCGACACCGTGGACGAGTACCTGACGCGCAAGCGCAAGCACCTGGTCGGCTACCAGGCCACCCAGGACATGCAGGGCACCGCGCTGGACCTGGCCCGGTTCATGCCGAACAACATCAACAACCTCGGCGACCCGTTCCAGAGCGGCGGCTACAAGCCCAACACCAAGGTGGTCGAGCGGGCCGTCCTCGACTACTACGCCAAGCTCTGGCACGCCGAGCGCCCGCACGACCCGGCCGACCCGGAGTCCTACTGGGGCTACATGCTGTCCATGGGCTCGACCGAGGGCAACATGTACGCCCTCTGGAACGCCCGCGACTACCTGAGCGGCAAGGCGCTGATCCAGCCGCCGGCAGCCCCCTTCGACGCCGTGCGCTACGTCAAGGCCGACCCCGACCGACGGAACCCGAACGCCCACCACCCGGTGGCCTTCTACTCCGAGGACACCCACTACTCCTTCGCCAAGGCCGTCGCCGTCCTGGGCGTGGAGACCTTCCACGCCGTCGGCCTGGAGAAGTACGCCGACGAGTGCCCGCTGACCGACCCGGTGACCGGCCTGCGCAGCTGGCCCACCGAGGTCCCGTCCCGCCCGGGCCCGTCCGGGCTGCCCTGGGACGGCCCCGGGGAGATAGACGTCGACGCCCTCGCCGCGCTGGTCGAGTTCTTCGCCGCCAAGGGCCACCCGATCTTCGTCAACCTCAACCTCGGCAGCACCTTCAAGGGCGCCCACGACAACGTCCGCGAGGTCTGCGAGCGGCTGCTGCCGATCTTCGAGCGGTACGGCCTGGTTCGGCGCGAGGTGGTCTACGGCACCGACCCGAAGACCGGGGAACCGCTGGTCGACCTGCGCCGCGGCTTCTGGATCCATGTGGACGGCGCGCTCGGCGCCGGCTACGCGCCGTTCCTGCGGCTGGCCGCGGAGGAGTCGGGGAAGTACGGCTGGACCCCGGAGGTGGAGCTGCCCGAGTTCGACTTCGGCCTGCGGCTGCCCACCGCCGAGCACGGTGAGGTCGACATGGTCTCCTCGATCGCGATGAGCGGGCACAAGTGGGCCGGTGCGCCGTGGCCGTGCGGCATCTACATGACCAAGGTGAAGTACCAGATCTCGCCGCCGTCCCAGCCGGACTACATCGGCGCGCCGGACACCACCTTCGCCGGCTCCCGCAACGGCTTCTCGCCGCTGATCCTCTGGGACCACCTGTCCCGCTACTCCTACCAGGACCAGGTGGACCGGATCCGTGAGGCCCAGGAGCTGGCCGCCTACCTGGAGCGGCGCCTGGTCGCCATGGAGCGGGAGCTCGGCGTCGAGCTCTGGCCGGCCCGCACCCCGGGCGCCGTCACCGTGCGGTTCCGCAAGCCGAGCCCCGAGCTGGTGGCCAAGTGGTCGCTGTCCTCGCAGGACGTGCTGATGGTCCCGGGCGACGAGGCCACCCGGCGCAGCTACGTGCACGTCTTCGTGATGCCCTCGGTCGACCGGGCCAAGCTCGACGCCCTGCTGGCCGAACTCGCCGAGGACCCGGCGATCCTGGGACGGTAGGCGGCTGTCGGAGCCCCCTGGCCGACTGAAGCCCCCTGGCCGGTGGCCGGGGGGCCTCCGGCGCTCAGAGGTTGGTGAGCTGGTCGCCCTTGGCGTCCTGGAGGACGTGGTCGACGCAGATCGCGAGGATGACCAGCAGGAGCGCGTCCTGCTGGCTGAGGACGTCCACGGCGTAGGCGTCGCGGACGGTGAACCAGCGGCGGGATATGTGGGCCAGGGTGGTGCCCTCGTGCTGGATGTCGAACTCGCGGTCCCAGAGGTTGCCGTTGACCTTCAGCCGGCGGCCGTCCTGGAGGCGGACCTTGAAGCGGTCGCCGAGGAGCGTGAACATCTTCTTGCTGATCTTGGCGGCCGGCTGGCCGTCCTGCTTGATCAGCAGGGTGTGGTGGATCGTGAAGGCCTTGCGGACAATGCTCGCGACGTGCTCGCCGCGGGTGTCGACCAGGGCGAAGGTGCGGCGCAGCCGGAAGAACTTCCGGTTGACGCGGTAGAGCTTCTCCCGGTGCTCCGTCTCGATCCAGGCCTCCTCGTGGAAGGCGAACATGCGGTCGCGGACCAGGTAACGCACAGCGGTTCCCCCGTGGTAGATCGTCTCCGCCGGCCCTGCGGCCCGGCGCGGCCCAGAGCGTAGCGGCTGGTCAGCGAGGGGGAGGGGCAGGGGGTGCTGCTTTTACCGGTCTGCGACATTCCCCCTACACCACGGTGACGTGGAGCCGGGTGACGTGGAACGGGGGGATGTGGAGTGGGGGGATGCGGAGCGGGGGACGTGGAGCGGGGGGCCGCGGAGCTAGGCGATGCCCTGCCCGTCGATGTCCGCCCCCCACTCGTCCTCACCGACGGCGCCCACGCAGTAGCCGCCGCCCTGCACGGTGCCGCCGGCCGCCTGGCACTGTTCGGCGGTGACGTCGTGCGGGAGCGCCCAGGCGGGCGCGGAACCGGCGAGGACGAGGACGGCGGCGGTGAGCGGGACGGCCAGCCGGGCCGGCGATGAAGTGATCATGTGTTTCACAGCAGCACACGACAGGGACGACCGCGAGGCGGAAGGGGCCGTTCGAGGGCCGTGCGGGCGGTTCGCCGGCGCTCTCCCTCGACCTGGTCGCGGGGCTGCGGGCCGCCAAGGAACTCCGTGCGGCGACGAGCCATCTGCTGAGTCCCGCCCGGCCGTCCGTCCTGGGCGAGGCCAACGCGCCGTACGCGGTGGCCGTGGTCCTGCCGAAGCCCGGAGCGGCGTCCGATCCGACCACGGGCGACGTGAGGAGAGTGTTCGCCCGTGAGGACGTCCCCAGCCTCTTCTTCCCGACACCCTAGCCACGACCGTCGGAGTCCCGATGTCAGCCCCTGGTACTTCTACGCCGCCGGTTCGGATTCCGTGGTGGTCATCGACACCGCGACCGGCCAGCTGACGAGGACCGTCACCGTCGGCGGTGCTCCCTGGGCGGTGGGAGTGTCCCCGGACGGCCGTCGCGTCTACGTCACCGACACCCACGCGAACGCCGTGTCGGTGATCGACACCGAGCTGCTCTGACCGGCCCGCGCGTCACCGGTGCCTGGCCACCTCCGGGGGCCAGGCACCGGGGGAGAGGACGCCGAGGGCGTAGGCGCGGGCCACCAGGGCGGTGCGGTTGGGCAGTTGCCAGCGGCGGGTGAGCCGGGCGAGGTGGTAGTTGACGCCGTCCGCGGTGAGCCCGATCTCCTTGGCGATCCGGGCGGTGGTGGCGCCCCGGGCGGCCGCGGCGAGGATGCGGGCCTCGATCGGACTGACCGCGGCGCTCGGGTCGGGTGCCGGCGGAGCGGGCCGAACGGCGGGTTCGTCGAGGGCGCGCAACGAGAGCAGCAGGTTCGGGGTCTGCTCCGGGGTGTCGCTGACCAGGTCGACGGTCATCTCGCCGTGGCGCTCGCCGCCGCCGGAAGGCCGCCAGGACACCCGGGCCGGGTACTGCGAGCGGCGGTGCAGCCGGACGGCCTCGGCGAGCGCCTGCAGGGTGGCGCTGTCCCGCAGGGTGAAGAACTCCAGGATCCGGCGTTTGCGCAACTGCCCCGGCAGCATGCCGAATTCGGCCGCCATCGCGCGGTTGGCGATCAGGATCCCGCCACCCCACGCCACCACGGCGATGGGCAGCGGCACATGGTCCAGCAGACGCAGCGTCCGGTTGCGCCAGATCACCGCGGCGTCCAGCCGGGTGCCTGGCTCCGGACCGCAGCCGTCGGTCGGTCGCATGCTCCGCTCTCCTCCCGCGGCAGCCGCCCGCATCAGATCTGACGGGTCGTGGGCAAGTCTTTGGGTGCCGCTGCCACTACACAATCATGTAGTGATCGTTGCCGTGCGCATGTCCCGGGGGCGCAGAGTGGAGGAGTCGAGAACTTTCCTTGGGAGGGGCCAAGCGATGACCGAGACCATGACCGATGCCGTGCCGACTCCGCCGACTGCGCCGGCTCGGGCCCAGAACGTCCCCCTGGTGGACATCTCCGCGCTGCCGCCGGTCTCCACCCCCGTGCTGCGGACCATCGAGCTGGTCAGAGAGCACGGCCCGGCCTTTGTCCAGCGGCTGCACGGACGCGACATCGTGATGGTCAGCAGCCTGGAGCTGGTGGAGGAGCTGGCGGACGAGGAGCGGTTCCGCAAGGCCGTCGGCCCGGCGCTGGAGAACGTCCGCGAGTTCACCGGCGACGGCCTGTTCACCGCCTACAACGAGGAGCCCAACTGGGCCCGGGCGCACGACATCCTGATGCCCGCCTTCGCGCTCGGCTCGATGCGCACCTACCACCCGGTGATGCTGCGGGTGGCCCGCCGGCTGATCGACTCCTGGGACCGCCGCGCGGCCGCCGGGCTGACGGTGGACGTGCCCGACGCCATGACCAGGATGACCCTGGACACCATCGGGCTGGCCGGGTTCGGCTTCGACTTCGGCTCCTTCGGACGGGATGACCTGCACCCGTTCGTCGAGGCGATGGTGCGCTGCCTGGAGTGGGCGATGACCAAGCTCACCCGCGACCCCGAGCTCGACCACAGCGAGCGCGACGCCGCGTTCCGCGCCGACGCCGACTACCTGGCCGGGGTGGTGGACGAGGTGATCACGGCCCGCGCCGAAAGCGGTGAGAAGGGCCCGGCCGAGGACCTGCTCGGGCTGATGCTGGGCGCGGTGCACCCCGTCGACGGCACCCGGCTGGACATCGAGAACATCCGCAACCAGGTGATCACCTTCCTGATCGCCGGTCACGAGACCACCTCGGGCGCGCTCTCCTTCGCGCTGTACTACCTGTCCAAGCACCCCTCCGAACTCCGGCGCCTCCAGCGGGAGGTGGACGCGCTCTGGGGCGACCAGGCCGACCCGGAGCCCTCGTACGAGGACGTCGGACGGCTGCGCCGCACCCGCCAGGTGCTCAACGAGGCGCTGCGGCTGTGGCCGACGGCGCCCCAGTTCAGCCGGGAGGCGCGCGAGGAGACCCTGCTCGGCGGGCGGATCCCGGTCCGCCCCGGGCAGCCGATCTTCGTGGTGACCCCGATGCTGCACCGCGACCCGGTCTGGGGCGACAACCCGGAGCTGTTCGACCCGTCCCGGTTCGACCCCGAGCGGGAGGAGGAGCGCTCGCCGCACGCCTTCAAGCCCTTCGGTACCGGCGAACGCGCCTGCATCGGGCGGCAGTTCGCGCTGCACGAGGCCACCATGCTGCTGGCCATGCTGGTCCACCGCTACCGGCTGATCGACCACACCGACTACCGGCTGACCCTCAAGCAGACCCTCACCATCAAGCCCGACGGGTTCACCCTCGCCCTCGCCCCGCGCACCCCCGCGCCGGTGGCGCAGCCGGTCCGGAGTGCGGGCCCCGCCGAACGCTCCGAGCTGCCCGGCCGGGTCCGTCAGGGCACCGCTCTGCTGCTCCTGCACGGCTCCAACTACGGTGCCTGCCGGGAGTTCTCGCGCCAACTCGCGGACGTCGCCGGCGAACTCGGCTGCGCCACCGAGGTCGCCCCGCTGGACGCCTACGCGGACGGGCTGCCCACCGACCGGCCGGTGGTGATCACCGCGGCCTCCTACAACGGGCAGCCGACCGACGACGCGGCCGTGTTCGTCCGCCGCCTCCAGGAGGAGGGGCGGAGCGCGGACGGGGTCGAGTACGCGGTGCTCGGGATCGGCGACCGCACCTACGCCGCCACCTACCAGCGCATCCCCGCCCTGATCGACGACCGGCTCGCCGCCCTCGGTGGCACCCGGCTGATCGCCCGTGCCGAGGCCGACGCCTCCGGCGACCTGGCCGGTACCGTCCGGGCGTTCACCGAGGCGCTGGGCGTCGCCCTGCTGGAGCGCTACGGGGATGCGGACGCCCCGGCAGTGCGGCAGGAGGAGGCCGCGTACACGGTGACCGAGCTGGTGGGCGGCCCGCTGGACGCGCTGGCCGCCCGGCACGGCATGGGCGAGCTGACCGTCACCGCCGTCGACAGCCTGACCGACCCCGACTACCACCGGGTCAAGCGGCTGGTCCGGTTGTCCCTGCCGGAGGGGGTGGAGTACCGGACCGCCGACCACCTCACCGTGCTCCCGGCCAACGACCCGGAGCTGGTCGAGCGCGCCGCCAAGCTGTTCGGCGCCGAGCTCGACACGGTGCTCTCCGTCGTGGCGCACCGGCGCACCGGCCTGGCCGTGGACCGCCCGCTGACGGTGCGCGAACTGCTCACCCACCACGTCGAGTTGCAGGACCGCCCGACCGTCGAGCAGTGCGCCGTGCTGGCCGGGCTCAACCCCTGCCCGCCGGAGCAGGCCGCCCTGCGGGCGCTGCCCGCGGACGACCCGCGCACCCTGCTGGACCTGATCGAGGACCACCCGGCGCTGCGGGAGCGGCTGAGCTGGCCGGTGCTGTTGGAGCTGCTGCCGCCGATCCGGCCGCGGCACTACTCGATCTCCTCCTCGCCCGCCGGCGACGCGGGCCGGGTCGACCTGATGGTCTCGGTGCTGAGCGCGCCGGCCCGCTCGGGCCGGGGGACCTTCCGGGGCACCGGCTCCGGCTACCTCGACCGGGTGGCGGTCGGGGACACCGTGCGGGCCCGGGTGCAGCCGTGCCGGGAGGTGTTCCGGATCGGCCACGACACTCCGGTGATCATGATCGCGGCCGGGACCGGCCTGGCGCCCTTCCGCGGGGCCGTCGCCGACCGGTGCGCGCTCCTCGACGGCGGGGCGGAACTCGCCCCGGCGCTGCTGTACTTCGGCTGCGACGACCCGGAGGCGGACTACCTGCACCGGGCCGAACTGGAGGCGGCCCAGCGGACCGGCGCGGTCTCGATGCGGCCCGCGTTCAGCGAGCGGCCGGTGGACGGGCAGCGCTACGTCCAGGACCGCATCGCCGTCGAGGCGGCGGAGGTCTGGGAGCTGCTCGCGGCCGGCGCCAAGGTGTACGTGTGCGGCGACGGCGCCCGGATGGCGCCGGGCGTGCGGGACGCGTTCCGGGCGCTCTACCGGCAGCGCACGCCCGGGGCGGACGAGCAGCAGGCACGGGACTGGCTGCAGGAGCTGGTCGAGGGCGGCCGCTACGTCGAGGACGTGTACGCGGGCTGAGACGGGTCGTGCGCCCCCCCCGGGGGGGGGGGGGGGGCGGGGCCCGGGGCGGGGGCCGGGCGGGGCGCCGGGGGGGGTTGGGGGGGGGATATAAAAAAAAAAAAGCCCCCCAAACAAAAAACAA
>NZ_JBHVVI010000085.1:0-25625 GCF_042883685.1 Kitasatospora sp. NPDC058190 | reverse complement strand
GGCTACGGGGGGGGCCCACAACCCCCCCCGGGGGTCGTCGGACACGCACCCCGGGGGGGGGGGGGGGGGGCGCACGGCTCCGGGGCCTGGTCCGGCGCGGGCCGCGGGAGTCAGTGAGGGGCTAAAGGCCGTGAGGCGCGGTCAGGCGATGGGCGGACACCTGCCGGTGCTGTCCGGAAGCACGGAGGATGATCTGCCCCTGACAGGCGCTGTCCGGAAGTATGAGGAAACGGACCGTCCGGTACAAGCTTCCTGACCAGGTGTCGGCGGACCCTCGCGTCACGGTCGGCTGGAAACGCCGGAAGCATCCGAAGAAATTGTTATCGCCCTGGGTGGTGGACGGTCTCCTGGGCGTGGGAACGAACGCGCGACGCCGCGGCAGAGGTACGCGGCCGGAACGCGGGGTTCGAGATGGGGCGCTCCGCGCGGAGATGAGGGTCTCCGGCCGCGTTCGTTCCCACGGCGCCCGGCCGGATCGTCCCGTCCGGCCGGGCACCGCCCGGCGGTCCGCGCGCATTCCCCCACGGCGACGGACCGTCGGGTCCGTTCCGTCAGCCGCGGTCCAGCCGCCAGACCAACTCCTCGCCGGTCTCGGCCGGGGCGAGGGCCTCGGCGGGGCGACGCAGGTACTCGGTGAAGCCGAGGCGGGCCGGGACGGCGGCGCTCGCGTGGTTGGCCGGGTCGTGCACGATCTCGACGAAGTCCACGCCGGGCAGCCGGAAGGCCTGCTCGGTCAGCGCCCCGGCGGTGCGAGTGGCGATCCCGCGGCCGGTCGCGGCGGGGTGCAGCCAGTAGCCGATCTCCCGGCCGTTCTCCGGGGTGTCGTCGCGCCGGAACAGCCCGCAGGCGCCGACGATCGCGCCGTCCAGCAGGATCGCGTAGGTGAAGTCCTTGCCGCTCTCCCACAGCCCCGGCCGCTCGGTCAGGAACTCGGTGGTCTTGGCCAGGCTGTGCTCGGCGACCCACGGCATGAACGGCCGCAAGTGCTCCAGCGACTCCTCGATGACCCGGAAGAACTCGGGGAGGTCCGCCTCGCCGCGGAAACGGCGCAGCGTCACCTCGCCCAGCGGGATCTCCTGCTCTGCTAGCTCCATCTGTGGAGGATCCCCGTTACCCCGTCGCCCCGGCAACAGGATTACGGCGGACCTTCAGCCGGTGCAGCAGGGCGCCGACCGCGGCCACGGCGGTGGCGATGACCAGCAGCGTCACGTCGGACAGGCCCGTCATGGCGAGGTCGACCCGGCCGGCGGTCTGGTCGGTGAACTCCGGGTCCACCAGGCCGCCCGGGTCCTCGGTGACGCTGACCCGCTCACCCACGGTGTCCTCGGCGCCGCACTTCACGGACGTGCTGCGGCCCGGGGCGTCCTCGTAGCGTACGGCGCAGCGGTAGGTGGTGGTCTTGCCGTGACTGACCCGGACCTCGGTGACGGTGCCCGGGTGAGCGATGCCGCGCGTCGACAGCACAGTGGCCTGCACAGTGCTGCTGCTCAGCAACGGCACCCCGATCATCGGGGCGATCAGCAGCGCCAGTGCCACGAGCCGCAGCGGACCGGACTGGCAGAGACTCAGCAGGGCGTAGATCAGACCGATCACCCCGGTCAGGGCCAGCAGCAGCGACGGGACCAGGAACCACAGGCCGAAGGCCCCCAACGCCCCGCCGAGTGGCAGCAGCACGGCGGCGGCCGGGATCCACAGGGCGGTTCGCAGCGGATGCTTCGGCCAGGGGGCGTCGTTCCTCCCGCCCTGGCTGCCCCGGCCGGCGCGGCCGCTGCGGCCGCCGGGAGGTCTGGCCCCGGGGTCGGGCGGCGGTGTCTCGATTCGCGTCATGGCGGGAGATCCTGCCAGGTCAGGGAGTGGACGGGAGGCGGCGGGGCGGCGTCCTCCGCCGGGCGGGGCGGCTTGTGAAGGCTGGCGGTGGGAGCGGTGGAGGTCGCCGGTGGCCGGTGTGCTCGCCCGCGCGGCTGGGTGGGGCGGCCGGCCTCGGCGTCAAGGGGGGCACCGGCCCCGGCGACAGACGTGGTCGTGGCACGCTGCGGCCGCCGACAGGCCTGTGCGCGTCCTCCGGCTCAGGTCGCCTGCCTGGCCAGCGACCGGTAGGCGGCGGCGCCACCGATTCCCGGGGTGAACTGGGGGTTGGGGTTCGTGCTCCAGGTCAGCGACGCGGTGCCACTGGAGATGTTGACGATGCGCGGGTGCGGACGACGGGCCTACCGGTGGCTTCTTCTCCTGGGACGGAACGTCCGTGCCCTGGTGATCGGCGATCGGTGATCAGCCATGGGCTGCGCCGGGGGCGAGGCCGGGCCGCCGAGGGCGAAGGCGGGCTTCCTGCGCAGGTGGTCTGCCTCGGATAACGTCCGTGCTGTGGAAAGGGGAGTGCTGTGGGGCGGATGCGGGTGCTGCTGTTGGATGCGGCTCCGGGGGAGTTGCTCGATCGGGAACTGGGGCGTCTGGTCGGGCACGGTCTCGCCGTCACGCTGAACCTGCGGCGGGTGAGTGACCCGGCGGGTGTGACGGAAGCGTGGTCGGACCGGGTCGAGTTCACCGATGTCGATCCGTTCGACGAGTCGGTGCTGATCGGTGAGGTGGTTCGGGGCGGGCTCGGGTACCACGCGCTCAAGTCCCGGGCGGGCGTTCCGTTGGGAGCGGCGTTCCTCGCGGCGGCGACCGACCGGGCACTGGCCCATCGGCTCCAGGTGATCGGTCGGGCCGGTGCGGGTACCGACCATGTCGACCTGGTCGCCGCTGCCCGTCACGGTGTCACCGTCACCCACACGCCCGGCTCCAACGCCAACGCCGTCGCGGAATTCGCGCTGGCCCAGCTGCTGGCCCTGACCCGGAGCCTGGCGTCGTACAACGAAGCCTCGCACCAAGGACGTTGGAGTGCACCGGTGGCTCCTGCGGTCGAGCTGTCGGAGCTGACCCTGGGCATCGTCGGGCTGGGGCGGATCGGCCTGGCGCTGGCCGAGCGCGCACAGGCCCTGGGCATGGACGTCCAGGGCTATGCGCGGCGCTCGACCCGGACGCCCGTCCGCAGGACGGCATCCCTCGAAGCCCTGCTCGCCACCAGCGACGTGGTCTCCCTGCACCTTCCGCTCACCCCGGACACCGAGGGGCTGATCGGCCCGGCCGGGCTGGCACTCATGCGGCCGGGATCGATCCTGCTGAACACCGCCCGGGGCGGCATCGTCGACGAACAGGCCCTGGCCGACGCCCTGCGCGACCCGGCCCACCCGCTGAGGGCCGCCGCCGTCGACACCTTCGCCCACGAGCACGCCGCGTTCGCCTCGCCGCTCTTCGGCCTGCCCAACGCGCTGCTCACCCCGCACGTCGCCGGGATGACCGGAAACGCCATGGCCGAGGCGGCCCTGCGCTGCGCGGACCACATCGCGGCGCTGCTCGCGGGGCGGCCGGACGGCGTCCCGGTGGTGACCTGACCGGCCGGCGGCGACGTGTGGGCGAGCTGCTCTCACAGCTCAGGTGATGCGGCTTCCGCCGACCGGGCCTGGGCGGTGACGGCCCGCATCAGGGCCGCCGTCTGAGGGTCCGCCGGAAAGAAGGTCTCGATGGCGATCTCATCCAGGGTCACGTCCCGGGGCGAGCCGAAGACCGTCGTGGTGTAGAGCAGGGCGAGTTCGCCGTACTCGGTGGCCAGGCGCAGCGGGACCACCAGGTCACCGGCGGACCCGTCCGGGGCGGGCTCGCCCGGGTCCGCCGACAGGACGGGGTAGGACTCCAACTCGGCCAGGAGCTCGGCCAGGCCCGCCGCCGAGGTGCGCTCCAGCTGGCGGTGGATACGGCGCAGCACGTGCGCCCGCCACTGGGCGAGGTTGCGGATGCGGCGGGCGAGGCCGTCGGGGTGCAGGGTCGCGCGCAGCACGTTGACCGGCGGTCGGGTCAGCTCCGGTGGTACGTCGGCGAGGAACAGTGCCATCGCCCGGTTCGCGGCGAGCATCTCCCAGCGGACGTTGACCGCGAGCGCCGGGTTGGGCTCGTGGCCGGTGAGGACGGCCTCCACCGCCGTGCGGGCGGCGCCCAGGTCGTCGAAGGCGCGTTCGGAGTGCACCGGAGCAAAGCCCGCGGCGAGGTAGAGGGAGTTGCGCTCGCGCAGGGGGACGTCGAGTTCGTCGCACAGCCGCCGGATCATGTCCCGGCTCGGGTTGGCCCGCCCGGTCTCGATGCAGCTCAGGTGCCGGGTGGACAGCTCGGCGGCGATCGACACGTCGAGCTGGGAGCGGCGCCGGCGCCGGCGCCAGCCGCGCAGCAACGCTCCGACCGGTTCGGCCGTGGTGGTGGTCATGGCGTCCAGGCTGCCCGGTGACGCGTCCGAGGGCAATGACCTCGGAGGTCATCGACGGGCAGCGCGACCCGGCCGCACAGTCGTGAACCGCAAGAACGATCCGAACCACCGGACGAAGGGACACCGGCCATGACCGACACCACAGTTGAGGACTTCGCGCAGTTCGACCAGTACGTGCGGTTCTGGAACACCGACGGCGAGGAACAGAGCCGGCTCGCGGACGCCGTCTTCGCCCAGGGCGTCGAGTACCGCGCGATGGTCGGCGTGCTCAGCGGGGCGGAGGCGCTGATCGACCTCCGCCGGCAGTTCGTCGCCCATCTGGGCGCCGTCACGCTGCGCCTGCGCCGCACCCCCGAGGTGCACCACCAGCGGGCCAGGGTCGAGTGGGAGCTGCTGACCGGCAGGGGCGAGGGTGAGGGCACCTCCTTCGCCGAGGGGACGGACGTGGTCCAGCTGGACGAGGACGGCCGGATCAGCGCCGTCACCGTCTTCCTCGACCGGGCCCCCGAGGGCTTCGACGCCGCCCCGCATCACTAGATCCGTGACGGCAGGACCTGCCAGGAGAGCTCCAGCGGCAGGACGTGCCCGGTCAGCGACTCGACGTCGGCCGGGACGTCCGCGCGGGCGCGCAGCGCGGGGAGTGCGTCGGCGGTGTAGGCCGTGTGGGCCTCGGGGGAGGTCCAGAGGGTGGTGACCAGGTAGCGGTCGGCGGCGAGGCGGGTGACGGTGCCCGCGAGCATGCCGCCGGCCGCTGCCATGCCGGGGGCCCAGACCTCGCGTTGGACCTCCAGGAAGTGGCCGGTACGGCCCGGGCGCAGCACGCAGTCGGCGGCGCGCAGCAGGGTGGCGTGCTTCAGCGCGTCCGCAAGGGATGCGGCCGCGCCGGGGACGGCCTGCACCACCGGCCCCGCGGAGACCCGGATCGCCGTCCAACTGCCCTGCTGAGCGGCCTCGGTGGCGACCGTGTCGTGGCGTTCGCGCATGAAGCGGCCGTACGCCTCCTCGTCCGCCCACAGGCCGAGCACCAGTGCCTGGTCGCCCGTACGGGACCAGCCGCCCACCTGTCCGACGAGCCCCGGCTCGCCCGCGAGGGTGGCCCAGCGGCGCTGGCCGACGGCGAACGTCCCGTGTGCGCCGGGCCGTACCCGGCAGTCGATCCACTTGCCCCACATGCGGGCCATCATGCTGCGCCCGGGGGACGGTGATCAATCGGGCGGAGGTCGCGGGCGCGCTCCGACCGGGGACCCAGTAGTGCTTTGTTGAGCAGGTGAAGCTCCGCCGGCGGTGTGCGCCGGCGGGGCTGTCGGTCGGACTGTCGACGTGCCGCTAGTTCTGCTTGATGGCGGAGATGTCGAACTCCAGGACGACCTTGTCGCCGACCAGGACGCCGCCGCCCTCCAGCGCCGCGTTCCAGGTCACGCCGAAGTCCTTGCGGCTGATGGCCACCGAGCCTTCCAGGCCCACCCGCAGGTTGCCGTACGGGTCGACGGCGTTGCCCGTGTACTCGAAGTCGATGGTGACCGGGCGGGTGGTGTCCTTGATGGTGAGATCGCCGGTCACCCGGTACTCGGTATCCGAGCCGGGCTCGACGGAGGTGGTGCGGAAGGTGATGTCCGGGTAGTTGGGGGCGTCGAGGAAGTCGTTGGTACGCAGGTGCTGGTCGCGTTGTTCGACTCCGGTGTCGATGCTCTCGGACTTGATCACCAGCTGGGCGGTCGAACGGGACGGGTCGCCGCCGTCCAGGTGGGCGGTGCCCTCGAACTGGTGGAAGGCGCCGCGGACCTTGGTCACCATGGCGTGGCGTGCGACGAAGCCGATCCGGGTGTGGGCGGGGTCGAGGACGTAGTCCCCGGTGAGCTCGGGGAGCGAAACGGGCATGGTGTGCCTCCACGGTGGTCAGGGTCCTGGCGGTGGTGTTGCCCGGAGCGTTCCCGGACCACGCCGGGGCTTGCGCCTCCTCCGCCTGGCCAAGGCGCGCTGCGGGGCGTCAGGGTGCAAACTGCCAGCCCGCCGCGCCACCACCTCGTGCGCCGCGCGGCATCCCCGCGGCAAGTTAGCGCCAATGGGTGAAGGCAGGAGCGGTCGAGGAAGGGCCGATGGCGGGATCGAGCGGAGTCCTGTCGCCGCCGCCCTGCCCGGCTCCGGGCGACTTTGGTTTCCGGCCGCCTGACCAGGCATGATCGGGGGCATGGTCGAACGAGTCATTGCAGCGTGTGACGGAGCAGCCAAGGGCAACCCGGGCCCGGCGGCCTGGGCCTACGTGGTCGCGGACAGCGCCGGGGCACCCCAGCGCTGGGAGGCCGGGCCGCTCGGGCACAGCACCAACAACATCGGCGAGCTGACGGCACTTCAGCAGCTGCTGTCCGCCACCGACCCGGCCGTCCCGCTGGAGGTCCGGCTCGACAGCACCTACACCCGTGACTCGGTGACCAAGTGGCTCAAGGGCTGGAAGCGCAACGGCTGGAAGACGGCCGCGGGCAAGCCGGTGGCCAACCGTGAGCTGATCCAGCGGATCGACGAGCTCCTTGAGGGCCGGGACGTCACCTTCGTGTACGTCCCCGCCCACCAGGTGGACGGCGACCCGCTGAACGCCATCGCCGACAAGGCCGCCAGCGACGCCGCCCGCACCCAGCAGGCCGCCGCCGGGACCGCCGCCGACCTCCCGGTGCCCGACCCGGCCTCGGCCGCCAAGGCCCCCAAGGCCCGCAGCACCCGCCCCGCCGCCGCGAGCGGCACCGGCGGGACCGGCAGCACCACCAAGCGGACGGGCTCGCGCACCCTGAACGCCCGCTTCCCCGGTACCTGCCCGTGCAGCCGCCCGTACGCCAAGGGCGACAAGATCACCAAGGTGGGCAGTAGCTGGGGCCACCCGGAGTGCGCCGCCGCCCACGCCTGACCTGGGCCTTTTCGCGCCGTCGCCTGAGTACGGGTACTCAGGCGACGGCCCGGCCGGGCGGTGGACGATATCGGCCATGACGAAGCGCGGGACGAAGGACGGGCGGGGCCACCGCAAAGCCGTGGCGGTGGTCACGGCCGCAGGGATGCTGGCCCTCGGTGCGGTCGGGTACGACGCGGTGGCGGAGCTGCAGCACGCCTGGGCGGGGCGGCCGTACCCCGTGGCCGATCCGGCCGCCGTCGCCAAGCACCTGGACGCCCGGACCCAGACCGTCTACGACGCCCTCGCCCTGCCGCCGGGCGCGGCGCTGGACCGCGCGCCTTGGGACGGGAGCGATGACGGGATCACGGCCCGGATCTACGACGTCTGCCGTCCCCGGGGCATCTCCCACCTCCTGGAGAACATGAGCGACAGGGGAGCCGACGAGCCCCGCACAGCAACGCTCGACGCCGGCTTCACCCTCACCGGGATCACGACCCCGCAGGCGGAGGAGGCCCTGCGCCGGGCCCGGCAGGCCCTGACCGGACAGGGCTGGACGGAGACCGCCGCGGACGACACCGGGGTGACCCTGAGGCCCCCGAGCACCGGCCCCGGATCCCTGGCCGAGACGGTCACCGTCGGCTTCACCCCCGAGCGCGGCACCCTCGCCGTCGCGGCGGGCACCGAATGCGCCCGCTACCCCGACGACACCCCGGTGGACTGGGAAGGGAAGCCGACCGACCTGCCGAGCCCCACGGCCCCGGCGCAGCTGCGCGGCCACTGACCGCGATCGGAGCGTGACGGCGTGTGAACCTTTGAGTCCCCGGCCCGCCGCGCACCGTACAGGTCAGTGAGCAGGCCGGAAGGAAGGTGAGAGTGATGATCGTCTCCGAGACACCGGAGTTCCACGTCGGCGACCGGGTGTGGGTCTACCGTGACTCCTCCTACGGCACGGTCGAGAGCGCCGTGGTCGTGGACACCCCGGCCGACCGCAGCCTCCGCCTGAAGTTCGCCGACGGCCACCGCAACCACCTCCGGAGCGGCCGGGTGGAGCTACACGCACCGTGCAGGGAAACCGCGTTGACAGACCGTTAAGAACGGAGATCAGTAGCCCGCCGCCCGGCGGGACCGCTGCCATCATGAACACGATTCCGGCGGCGGCGCCGGAACCGATGGTGAGGAGCGGGTGTGGGGGAAGCCGGAACGGGGATCAACCAGCCGCGGCAGCAGCCGGTGGCGATGGCGGACGGACAGGTCGGCCTCAACGGCGCGATCGCGGCCGCGCTGACCCGGGCGGTGGGCTCGATGCCCGCCCTGTACGTGACGCTGGTGGTGGTCGGCGGGTGGATGGCGTTGGCGACCTGGGGGCCGTTGCACTCGGTCGACCCGTACCCCTTCGGCTTCCTGCTGTTCCTCGACAACGTGGTCCAACTGGTGCTCTGCCTGGCGATCCTGGTCGGCCAACGAGTGCTCGGCCAGGCCGCCGACCGCCGGGCGGTGCAGACCTACGAGAACGCCGAGGCGATCTTCGCCCGGGTCGCCGACCTCCAGATGCACCTGGACCGGCACGATCAGGCGCTCGGCCGCGGGGTGAGCCTGTTGGAGACCAGCGGGCACCCGTGGATCCAGCGGCACCGGGTGCAGCCGCCGCCACAGGCGCTGGACCAGGTCACCGGGGTCAACGGGCGGATCGCGGCCTGGCTGACCGGGCGGCTGGGCAGCATGTGGGCGTTCTACCTCGCGGCCGTGACGCAGGTGGTCTGGATCGGCATGTCCCAGCTGGGGCTGCAGACCTTCGACCCGTACCCGTTCGCCTTCATGAGCTTCCTGTCCACCCTGGCCCAGCTGATCTTCATGATCGTGATCATGGTCGGCCAGGACGTGCTGGGCAAAGCCGGTGACCGCCGTGCCGAGCAGACCCTGCTGGACGCCGAGGCCGTCCTGCACGAGTGCGGCCGGATGAAGGCCCGGCTGGAGGCGCAGGGGAAGATCATCGAGAGCCTGGCCGACTACACCGGCGCCCAGGTCACCCGGCACCTGGCGCGGGCCATCCACCAGAGCCGGCTGACGGCGGCGGTCGAGGACGGCGAGGAGCCGGGGAGCCGGCCCGTCCTGCTGCCCTGGGAGGAGCTGCCCGAAGAGCTGAGGGCGGCCAACCGGCGCCAGGCCCGGCAGCTCGGCGAACGCCTCGCCACGGTCGGCTGCCTGATGGTGCCCACCTCCGAGCAGGTGGCCTCCGACGCCGTCGGAGGCTTCGAGGACTTCACCGAGGAGGAGGCCGAGGTGCTGGCCCGGCTGGAGCACGAGCACGAGCACCGCTACGGGACGGGCGCCGAATCGGAGGTGCCCGTCCCCGGCCAGCGGGACGGCCGGGCGGAGTTCCTGCCCTGGGGGGAGCTGTCCGACCGGGCCCGCGCCCGTACGGTGGAATCGGTGCGCCGCATCCCCGCGATCCTGGCCGACGTCGGCTTCCAGGTCGTGCGGATCGGCCGCGTCGTCGACGGCGTCGGGGAGTTGGACTTCACCCCCGAGGACTGGGCGACCCTCGGCCGCGCCCTGATGGCCTCCGGCGTCCTGGTCGCCCTCGCCGAGGGCGTGGCCGACCCCGAGGAGGTCATCGCGATCGTCAAGCTGCTGCGCGAGGCCAGCGGCACCCACCAGCGGCGGCTCATCCGTGAGCTCGCGGCAGCCTCCACCTTCGACACCGGGCTGCGCCCCGACACCCGGTACGACGAGTACCGGGGGCCGGCGCTGGAGACCATCCGTGCGGCCACCCGAATCGTGGCCGAGCACGCGCCGGACGAACTCGGCGAGTACCGTGCCTTCCTGCTGCGGATCGCGACCGTCGTCGCCGACGCCAACGAGGAGGGCGGCATCCTCGGCCTGGGCGCGCGCACCCGGGTGCCCAACGAGCTCGCGGCCATGGATGCCGTCCGGGTGGCGAGCGACCTCGATGTGCCGGAGGCCGCGCGCGACAAGGTCGGCCTGCGCAAACGCGGTTGACCGGACGCGACCGGCCGACCGCGGAGGCGGTCGGCCGGTCGGTGCGTCAGAAGGGGATCGCCGTCGGGCGGATCACTTCTCCCGCGCCATGGACTTGATGTCCTCGAAGCTCATGCCGATCTTGTTGAAGGCGCGGGCCTGGGCCTCCGGCACACCGAGCGCGGCCAGCTCCTTGAGCTGGGCGTCGGTCAGCGGAGCGGCGTCGGTGCTGACCGGCGGGACGGCGCCCGACCCGGTCTCGTCGCCGAGGTCGGAGCCCTCGCCGCCGGCAGCCAGCACGAAGAAGGTCTTCATGAGGTCCTCGGCGGTCATCTTGTTCGGCGCGGACGGGGCGTCGACCTTGGGGGCGTCCTGGTTGAAGGTCAGCTTCACCGGGAAGTTGACGCCCGGCTCGATCTTCTTCGCCAGCTGCGCCATGTCGAAGGTGACCGAGGAGAGCGAGCCGTCCTTGAGGTAGAGGTCGGCGCCGACGTTCTTGTCCGGGACGCCGGTCGGGGCCTCGGTCGGGAACTTCTTGAACTGCTGGGGGAACTTGGTGGAGAGCGGCTTGAGGGCCTTGTACAGCTCGTCCACGGCCTGGCGGGCCGGGACGCTCATCCAGATGTGCTCGGTGCCGTCCTTCTTGCCCTTGTCCTCGAAGGTGACCGTCCGGTTGAAGACGTCCTTCAGCGAGTCGAAGAGCTCCTTGCCGGCCTGCGGGTCGACCGAGGGCACCGCCTCCGGCTTGCCGCCCTTGGCGCCGTCGTCCTTCTTGGCCTCGTCGGCGAGCTCCTGGAGGTCGAACGACGTCCAGTTGCCGCTCAGCAGGCTCTTGGCGGGGGCCATGTCGGACGGGAGGTCCTTGGTGACGGCGTCGACCTCGGACGGGTCCTGACCGGTGAGCTTCAGCACGCTCTTCAGGTCGATCTGCAGGTACCCCTTGGCCTCGAGCTGGCGGTACTCGAGGAGCGGGGTGCCCTTCCTGTCGGCGATGCGGTAGGAGATCCGCACCGACTTGTCGAGTGTGATGTCCTTCTGGTCCTTGGCCGCCGCGTTCTTGAAGGCGTCGATGTCCTTGAGCGGCTTGTCGGCGGAGACCGCGACGGAGAGGGACAGCCCGGACAGGCCCTGGGCGCTCTTCTCGTCGGCCTCCTCGCCGGTGGCCTTGGTGAAGGCGGCGATCTGCTCGGAGGTGGCGTCGACGGAGAGCGTGAAGCCGGCCGACTTGCCGTCACCGACCTTGTTGAAGGCCTTCGACACCTTCTGGGCGGCCGAGAGCTGCTCGGCGGTGCCGCAGGCGGTGAGACCCGCGGCGAGGACGGACGCGGTGACCGCGATGGGCAGCGCGCCGCGCGCGGCCTTGCGGATGGCGATGTTGATGGTGCAACTCCTGTGTGACAGGGCCTGATCGAACGGGGTCAGGCCGATCCCTCCCCTGTGGCGAAGTGCGCCACAGCGCCTACACATGTGATCACATTATCGGCAAGGTGACACGCAATTTTTTGACTCAGCTTTTAACTGATCTGGCCGATAGCATGACCGAATGGCCGAAGTCCGACCCCCGGTAGAGGGCTTGGCCCGGTTCCTCGCCCTGTTCCGCACCCTGCGGGGACCTCCGGTGCCCGGGCGGCCCGTCGGGCGTCGTAGTGGGCCGACTCAATCTCGTCGGGCCCCGGCCCGGTGGGGCGTCGTCGTTCCCGCGCACGGTGGTGTTCGAAGTGTCATCACCACCTGCTAACCTCAGCCGATTTCCCGCCGCGCAGAGGCGGCGGTCACGACGGGGTAAGAGGAACAGACAACATGGCAATTCTCCGGGCGAAGCAGAAAGCCCAGGTCATCGAGAAGCTCTCGCAGGTGGCGCCTCCTGGGGAGACCTTCATCGCCTGCGTGCACGCGGAGAGCGGCCCGAGCCCGTGGCTCAACGGCGTCTTCGGTGAGATCCCGCTGCTCGGCCTGATCATCGTTCTGACCCGCCGGTACTACTTCCTGACGCTCACCAACACCCACGTGGTGGTCAACGCGGCCAACCGCTGGACCAACCGCCCCGGCGACGTCGTCGCGGCCTTCCCGCGCAACGCCTTCCCGGTCACCCGGGTCAAGCGGGCCAGCATCTGGAGTTCGATGTACCTCCAGATGCCGGGCAGCGCCAAGCCGATGCGCCTGAACATCCACCGCATCTGGCGCGCCGAGATGGACCAGCTGAGCGCGGCCTTCCCGCCCGGGTCGATCGACCCGTCCTCGCAGCCGTTCGACACGCCGCAGGGCGGGCCGTACCCGATGCCGGGCCAGCCGGTGATCCCGCAGCAGCAGGGCTACGCGGCGCCGCAGCAGCCGTACCCGCCGCAGGGCCAGCCCTACCCGCCGCAGCAGCCGTACCCGCAGCCGCCGGCCAACCCGTACCCGGCCCCGCAGGGCTACCCGGCGCCGCAGGGGCAGCCGTACCCGCCGCAGGTCCCGAACGTGCCCTACCCGGGCCAGCCGGGCCAGCAGGGATACCCGGGTCAGCGCTGACCCGGGCCTGAGCCGAACGCGTCGCGGCCCCGATCCCCTCCCCGGGGTCGGGGCCGCGACGCCGTGCGGTCGCCACCGGGCTCGACGCGCCGGGAGGGGCGGACTCTGCCAGGCTGAAAGGGCAGCTACCTCGATCGAGGAGGCGCGCACCGATGGCAGCGCAGAACCCGGGGCCGTCCGGACGACGGGCCCGCGTCGCGGCGCTCCGGGCAGCGGAGGTCCGTCGCGAGCGGCGCCGGCGATGGCTGGTGGCCGGAATGATCGTCCTGGTGCTGGCTGTCGTGGTGGGCGGGATCGCCGTCGTGATCGCGACGAACCAGGGCTCGTCCCCGCCCTCCGGGGTCCCGGCGCACCCGCGGACCACCGCCGAGGGCCGGACCACCCCGCCGCCCTGGGACGCCCCCGCCGACGTCGCGGCAGCCGTGAAGGCGGCGGGCCTGCCGATGCTCGGCGCCGAGGGCACGGCCCTGCACATCCACGCGCACCTCGACGTGTACGCCGACGGCCAGCCCGTGACGGTGCCCGCGCTGGTCGGCATCGACGAGAGCGCGCAGCGGATCAGCCCGCTGCACACCCACGACACCACCGGCGTCATCCACGTCGAGTCGCCGGTGAACGCCGACTTCACCCTGGGCCAGTTCCTGACCGAGTGGCAGGTCTCCGCCTCCGCCGACCACCTCGGCGGGTTGCGCACCGACGCCACCCACACGCTGACCGCGTACGTCGACGGCAAGGCGGTGAGCGGCGACCCGGCGGCGATCCAGCTGCACGCCCACGACGAGATCGCCCTGGTGTACGGCACGGCCGCCGAGAACGCCTCCGTCACCGTGCCGGGAAGCTACAACTGGCCGGCTGGTCTCTGAACCACGGCTTCGCGGCTCCGAATCACGGCTTCACGGCCCGCGTGTGGGGTGAGGTCCTTGGTCAGGAAGACCCGGCTGGTGCCCGGCGGATCGCACGGGACCTCGCCGAGCGTCGTCCACCCGTGCTTCCGGTAGAAGCCGGGCGCCTGGAAGCTGATCGTGTAGAGCACGGCCGAGCGGCAGCCGCGCGCCCGCGCCTCCTCCTCGGCCCGTCGCAGGATCTCGCCGCCCAGCCCGTTCCCGCGCAGCCCGGGCGGCAGGAAGAAGAGGTCGACGAAGAACAGCCCGAGCGAGGTGCGCCCGGTCAGTCCGCCGAGCACCCGGTGCGACCCGGGCTCGCGGACCAGGACGGCGAGCGGTCGGCGGTCGTCGACTCCGCTGCGCTCGACGTTGAAGCGGTCCAGCGCGTCGGAGACCAGTGCGAGGTCCGCGGCGGCGGGGGCGTCGGTGACGACCAGGTCGGGCCGCGGCGATCGGGCGGCGGTCGGGTGGGTTGTGGTCATGGCTCCTCCGGTGCGCGGGCACGGGCGGCCCGATGCGCCCGGGAACGCTACGGCGGGAACGCTTCGACGGGCGTCGAAGCGTCCCCGGCGACAATCGAGGACATGGACGACCGATCCGCAGACCAGGACGTGGGCGTGGACCTGCCCGCCGTGGCCCGGCTGCTCGCCGACGGCACCAGGGCGGCCTTCTGCCTGGCGCTGCTCGACGGCCGGGCCTGGACGGCCAACGAACTCGCCCGCTTCGCCGGGGTCGCGCCCTCGACCGCGACCTCGCACCTGAACCTGCTGGTCGGCGGCGGGCTCCTGGCCGAGGAGCGGCACGGCCGCCACCGCTACCTCCGGCTGGCCGACCGCCGGGTGGTCGCGCTGGTCGAGAGCCTCGCCGAACTCGCCCCGCGGCGGGCCGCCCGACCGCGCACGCTCGCCGGCTCCGGTCGGCAGCAGGCGCTGGCCCGGGCACGCCTCTGCTACGACCACCTGGCGGGCGCCCTCGGGCTGGCGGTCACCGACGCGATGGTCGGGCGCGGCCTGCTGGACTGGGGCCCGGAGCCGGGCCTGACCGCGGCCGGCCGGGCCTGGCTGACCGAGCTCGGCATCACGCTGCCGAGCGGCTCGCGCCGGCCGCCGGTGCGCGCCTGCCTGGACTGGACCGAGCGCCGCCCGCACCTCGGCGGCGCGGTGGGCGCAGCGCTCTGCGACCACGCGCTGACCGCCGGTTGGCTCACCCGGATCGGCACCACCCGCGCCCTCGCCGTGACCCCGGAGGGCCGGCGGGCCTGGCGGCACCTCTTGGACCTGCCGCCCGCCGGCCTGTGAGAAGCCCTCCGGGCCTCAGACCAGCTCGCGCATCCGGCGGACCGGGCTGGCCAGCAGGACGGCGGGGCTGAGCACGCTGCTCAGCGCGAACAGCAACAGCGCCGTACGCGGGCCCCAGGCCGCGGCCGCGGCGCCGGCGGCGAGGGCGCCGACCGGGATCGCGCCCCAGGAGACGAAGCGGACCGTGGCCATCACCCGGGACAGCAGCTCCGGCGGGGTCTGGGTCTGGCGGTGGGTGCGGGTGACGATGCTGGCGACCACGACCCCCGCCGAGAACCCGGCGTTGCCGAGGGCGAAGACCAGCGCGCCCCAGCCGGATCCGGCCGCCGGGAGCAGCAGGGCGAAGGCCGTGGCGACCACCGCCGCCCAGCACAGCGCGCGGCCGGTGCCGATCCGGGCGACCACGCGGGGCGTGACGGCGGCGCCGAGCAGGCTGCCGAGGCCGCCGGTGGCCATCAGGGCGCCGACGGCGGCGGCCGGTGCGTCGAGGGTGCGGACCAGGAACACCGGGGTGAGTGCCATCAACGCGCCGCAGACGAAGTTCACCGCGGTGGCGACGGCGACACAGGGCCTGATCACCGGGTGCCGGGTGACGAACCGCCAGCCCTCGCGGATCTGCTCGCGCATGCCGGCACCGCCCGCCGGCCCGGCGGCCGGCTGTTCGGCCCGCGGCAGGCTGCCCAGCAGCGCCGCCGAGGCGAGGTAGCTGACCGAGTCCAGCAGCATCGACGCCGCGCCGCCGAGCAGCTGCACCAGGACGCCGCCCAGCGAGGGCCCGGCCAGGTCGGTGGCCGCGATGCTGCCGGAGACCAGGCTGTTGCGGGAGGTCAACTGCTCCTTGGGGACGACGGTGGGCAGGAAGGTGGAGTTGCCCACGTCGAAGACCACGCTCGCGAAGCCGATCACCAGTGCCACCACCACGAGCTGCGGCAGCCCCAGCACCCCGAACGCCGCCGCCACCGGGACCGAGGCCACGGCGACGCCGCGGATCAGGTCCATCGCGACCTGGGTGCCGCGTAGCGGCAGTCGCCGGACCAGCACGCCGGCCGGCAGTCCGATCAGCAGCCAGGCGACGTAGGCGGCGCCCGTGATCAGGCCGACCTCGAACGCCGAGGCCTGCAGGGTGACCACGGCGATCAGCGGCAGGGCCACCGTCGTCACCTGGTCCCCGAGCCGGCTGACCGTCGAGGCGGTCCAGTAGCGCCAGAACGCCCCCGCCCCGCCGCCCGGGCGCCGCCCGCCGGGCCGTACCGAGTCCGCTGTTCTCGTCGCGTTCGCCGTCTCCGTCGCCACGTCCGCCCCTTTGCTGCCACCGGCCCACGACCGAGTGAGTTCCTTTTGGGAACTCACTATAATGGGTGATCATGCGGCACACGGAAGCGGCTGACCCCGACTGCGCGATCTCCCAGGCCCTGAGCGTGGTGGGGGACACCTGGACCCTGCTCCTGATCAGGGACGTCGCCGGCGGCACCCACCACTTCGACGCACTGCAGAGCGGGCTCGGCATCAGCCGGAAGGTGCTCACCGAGCGGCTCAAGGCGCTGGTCGCCGACGGCGTGCTCGAAAAGCGGCTCTACCACCCGCACCCGCCGCGCTACGAGTACCACCTGACGGACACCGGGCGAGGCCTGCTGCCGGTGCTGGTCGCCCTGCAGGACTGGGGTGGGCGGTACGTCCTGGGCGACGGCTCGCTCTCCGGCACCAGCACCGCCGACTCCGCCGAGACCCGCCGGGTCATGGCGCTCACCGGCCGCCGGCTGCCCGCCCTGGAGCTCGCCGCCGCCTCCGGCGGGTGGGTCGACCCGGTCGCCGCGCACCGTGCCTGGACGGTGCTGTACTGCTTCCCCGGCGCCTTCGCGCCGGGCGTCATGGGCCACCCGCCCGGCTGGGGCGAGATCCCGGGCGCGGCCGGCTGCACCCTGGAGTCCTGCACCTACCGGGACCGGATGGGCGAGTTCGCCGCCCGCGACGCCGCCGTCTACGGCGTCAGCACCCAGCGCCCGGACCAGCTGGCGGCGTTCGCCGAGCACGCGCGGATCCCGTTCCCCCTGCTGTCGGACGCCGGGCTGGAGCTGGCCGGCTCCCTCCGGCTGCCCACCTTCCGGGCCTCGGGCGTCGACCGGCTCAAGCGGCTCACCCTGGTCCTGGACGCCACCCGCGCCGTGCGGGCCGTGCTGTACCCCGTCACCGACCCGGCCGGCTCGGTCGAGGACGCCCTCGCCCTGCTCGACGGCCTGGCCGCCGAATGACGGCGGGTCGGCCCGGCCGGCGACGCACCCGATCACCACTGTTCGGTTCGGCGTGGAGCCACGGCTCAATGGCGCGCGGCGACGACGAGGAAGGTGGCGACGATGAGGACGACGGCGATCAGGACGCCCGCCACCTGGGGCGTGATCCGGTCCCGGACCTGCTTGCGCGGCTGGACGCGTTCGGCGCCGGGCGTGCTCGACTCCCACCGGTCGAGGTGGTTCCACGCATTCTTCACCACAGGCGGCACGTCAGTGGATCGGCCGTCAGCGGAGGGAAGACAGCCCTGGACTGCCGAAAGCCCGGCGTCCGGTCCCGCTACCTGCCGCCCTTGCGTCCGCCCCGACCGCCCCGCGTGCCCTTGCCCCGCAGGGCGCGGTGCGCGGCGCCGAAGGTGAGCGCGGCCCAGAGGACGGCGACGACGCCCGTGACGTAGACACCGCTGCCGCGGAAGGAGAGGTCCTCGTCCCGGGTGGCCGGCGGGGCCCAGCCGGCCGGGTCGACCAGGACGGTCGCGGTGGTGCCGACGGAGCCGCCCGAGCAGCCGGTGCCGCCGATCGTGCCGTGCGGCAGGGGCTGGTGGTCCTCGCGCCGGATGTCGCAGGTCCAGCTCACCTTGCCCATCTTGTCCTTGCCGCTGTGAACTGCGGTGACGACCACCCTGGTCTCCACCCCGCGCTGGGCGATCAACTGCGCGCGGATGGCGGAGGTGGGGAGCACCAGCAGCAGCACGCCCAGCAGAACGGCCGGCCAGACCACCCATCCGGTGCTCCGGATCAGCATCAGCCCCACCACGGAGGCCATCAGGACCAGGACCGCGAGGACGGTGCAGGCGACCTGGTGGTCCGGGTTGGTGGCGAGCGCGAGCAGCCCGATGATCAGCAGCGGCGCGAGCACCCCGACCAGGACCGCCGTCCGGCGCACCGTGCGCGGCGCGAGCGGAGCGTCCTTGCCCGTGCGCTTGCGGACGGGCTTCGCCGGCCGGGAGGCGCCCGCGGCGAGCGGCCTCTTCTGCTTCTTGTTCCGGCTCTTGGTCATGGTGTCCCCGATCGGTGGTGCGTGTTCGTGCCCGCGACAGTGTGACGGCAGCCCCGGACGGCCGGGAGGCCGGGGTGCGACCGGTCCCGTGACGGCCTGACGCCTTCTGGTCAACTCCGTTGCGTGCTCGGTACATTGACTCATGTGTCGGTGGTGGACCTGTTCCTCCTGGCCGGGGCGGTGATCCTGGCCTGCCTCTGCGCGCTGTTCGCCTCGGCGGCCCGGACCGACCTGGCGCTGCGCCGGGAGGGTGTGTGCGCGGTCGGCCGGGTGCGGAAGGTGCGGATGTACACCACCTCCGAGGGCTACGACCGCTGGCGGGCGACGATCGAGTACGGCCTGCCGGACGGGCGGACCGCCGAGCTGGTGCGCTCCGACGAACGCCCCGAGGGCGGCTGCTACCGGGAGGGGGACGAGGTGACCGTCCGGTACCACCCCGCCCGGCCGGGGCACGGTAGGGCCGTCCACCCGGAGCACCGCCTCCCGCCGCCCCCGGGGCCGCGGGTGCTGGCGCTGCTCGCGGTGGTCTGCGCGGCGGGGGCGGCGGGCCTGGTCGTGCTGATGTTCTGACACCTCGGCCGCCCGCACGCCGGCTCAGTTCCGGCCCAGCGCCGCCTGCTCCAGGTCGAGGTCGCGCTGGAGCGCCCGCAGCGTGGTGTCGCTGATCCGGTGCTCCTCGTAGAGGAGGTGCAGCCGGGTGTTCTGCACCGCGATGACCTCGTGCCGCAGCTGGCGGTAGGCGTCGTCGGCGGTGGTGCCGTCCGGGGCCTCGGGGGTGCGGTCGAGCCGGGCGGTCAGCGCGCGGCGCACCCGGTCGACGGCGGTCTCCGGGACGGCCTCCAGCTCGGCGAGGCCGTCGACGTGGTCGAGGGCGGCGCGGTTGAGCTCGTCGCGGGCGTCCTCCTCCTCGCGCGCGGTGTGCTCGGGTTCGAGGGCGAGCCCGGAGCGGTTGACCACGGCGGCGAGGGTCAGGCCCTGGACCACCAGGGTGAGCACGACGTTGGAGACGGTGAGCACCAGGACCAGCGGCCGTCCGGCGAGCCGGTCGCCGCCCTCGGTGAGCAGCGGGATGGACAGAGCGGCGGCCAGCGGCATGACGCCCCGGGTGCCCGCCCAGGTGACCACCCCGGCGACGCGCCAGGACAACCGCCCCCGGCTGGGTTTGACGGCGCGGGTGAGCGGCAGGGTCCACAGCACCCGCACGGCGATCAGCACCGCCGCGATCGCTGTCGACTGCAGCGGCCACCAGCCGGTGCCGGCCGGAAGCTCCCGGACCAGGGTGGGCAGTTCGAGGCCGACGATGGAGAAGACGACGCTCTCCAGCAGGAACACCACCACCGCGTACACGGCGTGCAGTTGCAGCCGGATGTTCGCGTCGGTCAGCCGGTGGCCGGAGCGGCCGAGCAGCACCCCGGCGACCACCACCGAGGTGACGCCCGAGGTGTGCGCGGACTCCGCCAGCACGTACGCCGCGTACGGGGTGACCAGCGCTATCACCGTCTCCAGCACCGGGTCGGTGGTGCGGCGGCGCAGCAGCCAGACCAGTCCGGCGACGGCCGCGCCGAGCAGGCTGCCGCCCCCGCCGAGCAGCAGCAGCTCGCCGCCCGCGGCGGGCAGGTCGACCGTCCCGCCGACCGCCACCGCGACGCCGACGGCGACCTTGAACAGCACCAGCGAGGTGGCGTCGTTGAACAGGCTCTCCGCCTGCACCAGCACCTGGACCCGCCCGGGCAGGGCGAGTCGGCGGCCGAGCGCGGTGACCGCCACCGGGTCGGTGCTGGAGAGCACGGCGCCGAGCACGAAGGCCATCGCGGGCGGCAGTCCGGCGACGGCGACGGCCGCGAAGCCGACGGCGGCGGCGGAGGCGAAGACCAGGCCGAAGGAGAGGATGGTGACCGGTCGCCACACCGTCCGCAGGTCGCGTAGCGACAGTTCCTCGGCGGAGGAGTAGAGCAACGGCGGCAGCACCACCATGCCGATGATCTGCGGCGGTACGTGCAGCGCGGGCACCCCGGGGATCAGTGCGACGCCGAGCCCGGCCAGCACCAGCAGTGAGGGCGCGGGCACCCGCCATCGCCGGGCGAAGGTGGCCACGCTGGTGGCCAGGACGACCAGGACGAGAACGATCCCCACGGCGTGCATCTGCAGAAACGACCCATCGCAACACCGGGGTCGCCGAAGCCCGATCGCCGCGGTCATCCCCCGAGCCGACCAGACTTCCCGGCACACCAGAGGTCATCTTATCGGCTTCTTTGCTCATCGGACTCTTCGCGCCGTTCGGGAGGGTGTGCGGTGGCGAAGGCCCGCTGACCCGTCGTCACGAGACGGCCCGAGGACGCGGCGGTGTGGGGCGCATCACAGCCCCGGGGGCCGTTCGGCCTCTTACGATCGTGATCGCGGACGCCGGAGTCCTGCGGCGCCCGCCCGGCACCCCGCGATCCGCCCGAGGAGAAGCGCACCTTGACCGCCCCCACCGCCGCGCCCGACAGCTACTACCAGCGCACCGGCGAGCACAGCTACAAGCCGACCGTCCACGCGCAGGGGGCCTGGCACCCCGACGAGCAGCACTTCAGCCCGGTGGGCGGCCTGATCGCCCACGCCATCGACCGCTACCGGGCCGACCGCTCCGCCGACGGCCTGGCGCTGGCCCGGATCAGCTACGACATACTCGGCCTGATCGCCCTGGACGAGCTCGAGATCACGGTGGAGACCGTCCGGCCGGGCCGCACCATCGAGCTGGTGGAGGCGGTGGCCAGCGTCGGCGGCCGCGCGGTGGTCCGGGCCCGGGCCTGGTTCCTGGCCGAGCTGGACACCACCGCCGTCGCCGGGACCCACGACGAACCGCTGCCCGCGCCGGAGGAGTTCGAGCCCTGGGCGATGAGCGGGCGGTGGGGCGGCGGCTACATCGCCTCGATCGACGTCCGACGCCGCTCCACCGCCCCCGGCCGCGCGGCCGCCTGGATCTCCACCCCGCTGGAGCTGGTCGCGGGGGAGTCGAGCGGCCCGCACGCCTCCTTCATCGCCCTGGTGGACACCGCCAACGGCATCGCCGTCCGCCAGGAGCCCACCGAGTGGATGTTCCCCAACACCGATCTGACGATCCACTTCCACCGCCGCCCCGAGGGCCGCTGGACCGGCCTGGACACCAGCGTCACCTTCGGCCGGGCCGGGCACGGCGTCACCAGCACCGTGCTGCACGACATCCACGGCCCGGTCGGCCGTGCCGAGCAGATCCTCACCGTGCGGCCGCTGACCGGCAGTTGACCCGAGAGGCTGCGCCCCTCGGCGGCGCCACCCCCGTCCGAGGGGCGGCGCCGCCGAGGCGTGCGGTCAGCGGTGTGGGCTCAGCGGACCGGGCTCAGCCCGGCAGCGAGTCCATGAAGGAGCTGACCGAGAAGACCGCCTTGCCGGGACCGGCCGGACCGTAGCCGGGCGGGGAGGAGAGGCCGAACTCCTCCAGGGCGGCCCGGTAGGTCTGCAGCAGCCGGATGTGGTACTCCAGCGGCGCGCCCTGCGGGTTGGCCTTGCCGAGGGGAGTGGTGGGCTCGGGGCACCAGGTGGTGAAGCGCGGGACGACGCCGTGCGACATGAAGAAGCGCAGACCCTCCCGGGTGGAGGCGATCGCCTCGTCGACGGTGGTGAAGCCGAAGGGCTCGGCCATCTCCACGCCCGCCACGAAGTTGGGGATCACGTTCTCCGCGCCGAACACCTCGGTGGAGTCGAGGATCCGGCGGTGCCACTCGTCCCGGCCGACGTAGCGCTCCTTGCCGGGGCAGTAGAGCTCGAACAACCGCTTGTCCCACACCTCGAAGTTGGGGTGGTAGATCCGCACGCCGTAGTCGTGGAAGCGCTGGACGTCGTCGCGCGGCAGCGCCTGGGCGACCACCTTGCCGATCCAGCGGCCGGGGAAGCGCTCCTCGATGGCCTTGGCGTACTGCCCGTAGAAGTCGGCCTCGTCCCGGCCGCCGACCTGTGAGGTGATCGCGCCGCCGGTGAGGGTGTAGGCCTGGGAGGCGCGGGCGGTGTCGTACCGGTCGATCAGCTCCAGCGCCTCCAGCACCTCCTCGACCGGCTTGACCCCGGTGTACGGGCGGCCGGCGGCCTTGTGCTGGCGCCAGTTGTGGTTGATGTCGCAGTACTGGCACTCCTCCTTGGCGCCGAAGTACTGGCAGACCCGGAACACCGTGAGGTAGATCAGGTAACCCCACTGGATGGTCGGGGCGACCTCCATCACCGACTTCCCGTTGGCCAGGGTGTGCCGGTAGTAGTCGGGCATGGGCGGCAGGCCGACGTCGGCGATCCGCGCGCCGTCCAGGTAGAGGCCGAGCGTGCCGTCCTCGCCCGCGCCGACCCGGTACGGCGAGTCCGGGTTGACCCGCACCGACACCACCGTGCGGCGCAGCCCGTAGGGCCCGCCGGTCAGCACGACCTCCTCCGGCGGCCGGTTCAGCGCGGCCGCGCCGAGCTCGGGCAGGGTGCGGTGGTCGAAGGAGAAGATGAAGTACGACTTCGGCTTGACCTCGCCGCCCCCGTCGGCGCCGGAGCTGCCGCTCAGGGCCGACTCGTCGAAGGCCATGCCGCCGCGCAGCAGATCCTCCTTGATCACCGCCTCCCGGGGCACGTCGGGGAAGCGCTCCATGAGGTCCTCGACGAGTTCGGTGCGGCTGCGGGCCTGGCTCTCCATGCGCTGGACTTCCTTCCTGGCCCCGTTCCTCCACGGCGCCCCGCCCATTCTTCTCCCTCTTACGCGAGTGGTCGTGACCGGCCGGGGGATGGAGGACGCCCGGCGGGCGGCCGGGGTCGGCCGCCGGGCGGGCGGGTCGGAGGTGGCGGGCCCTGGTCAGCCGGTGGGGCCGAGCCCGGTCCACTCGGCGAGGAAGCCCGACGCACGTCGAGCCGGGGCGGCGGCGGGTCGGTTGACGGAAGCGTGCCGGAGTGTGGGGCGGACCAATGCATGACGAGGACGGGTTTCAAACGTCGCACGCAGGAACGTTCACCTTTTCGGGTGTAGAAGATCGTCCGTTCCGTTTCGAAACACGCCTCCGCGCCTACGGTTGGGAAGCGAGCGAGACGGGGCCCGCGGCGTGGAGTTCCCCCCTTCGCGGCGGGGAGATGACGACCCGTCATATCACGCGACCTTTCTTGGAGGAGGCTCCATGCCCCTGCGTACCCAACCGGACTCACCACCCGCGGACGCCCTCGTTCCGGTGGTGGGCGCATGAACACCACCGCCATCGAGCGGATCCTGCGCGGGCCCAGTGGACTGGGCACCTCCGGGCTGCAGTTGAGGCCGCAGGTCCCGGCCGCGGGGGTCCCGGCGCCCGAGGCCCCGGCGGCGGCTCCGGTGTCCGAGGCCGTGATCCCCGACGTCCAGGCGCCGTCGGTCCCGGCAACCCCCGAGGTCCAGGCGCCGGCCCTGCCCGGGCCGCCGAACCTGGCGCCGGCCGCCGAGGCGCCGAGCGCGGGCAAGCCCACGAGCGGCGACCCCATCCCCGGCCTCTACCACCACCCGATCGCCGAGCCCGACCCGGCCCGGGTGGAGGCGCTCAGCCTGAAGATCAAGGCCTGGGCGATGGACGAGATCGAGCTCTACCCGCCGGAGTGGGAGAAGGACTTCGACGGGTTCTCCACCGGGCGCTACATGGTGGCCTGTCACCCCGACGCGCCCAGCGTCGACCACCTGATGCTCGCGGCCCGCCTGATGGTCGCCGAGAACGCGGTGGACGACTGCTACTGCGAGGACCTCGGCGGCTCGCCGATCGGCCTGGGCAGCCGTCTGCTGCTCGCGCACACCGCGCTGGACCCGCTGCACACCACGCCGGAGTACCACCCGGCCTGGGAGGCCTCGCTCTCCGAGGACGCGCCCCGGCGCTCGTACCGCTCGGCGATGGACTACTTCGTCCGCGCCTCCACGCCCTCGCAGGCGGACCGCTTCCGGCACGACATGGCGCGGCTGCACCTGGGGTACCTGGCCGAGGCCGCCTGGGCCGAGACCGACCACGTGCCGCAGGTGTGGGAGTACCTGGCCATGCGCCAGTTCAACAACTTCCGCCCCTGCCCGACCATCACCGACACCGTCGGCGGCTACGAGCTGCCCGTCGAGCTGCACGCGCTGCCCGCCATGCAGCGGGTGATCGCGCTGGCCGGCAACGCCACCACCATCGTCAACGACCTGTACTCGTACACCAAGGAGCTGTCCAGCCCCGGACTGCACCTGAACCTGCCGGTGGTGATCTCCGAGCGCGAGGGCGTCTCGCGCAAGGAGGGGTACCTGAAGGCGATCGAGGTCCACAACGAGCTGATGCACGCCTTCGAGGCCGAGTCGGCCGCGCTGGCCGTCGCCTGCCCGGTGCCAACCCTCCTACGGTTCCTGCGCGGTGTGGCCGCGTGGCTCGACGGCAACCACTACTGGCACCAGACCAACACCCACCGCTACACGCTGCCCGATTTCTGGTGACCACCGTTCTCCGGCGCCCCCATTTTTCGGAAACCACCCGTTTCCGGTAACCATCCGTAAGAACACTGGAGTTGACCCATGTCCCTGACCGACGACATCATCGCCCCCGGCACTGCCATCCCCGGCCCGGCGACTCCCTACCAGGGCGACATCGCGCGTTACTGGGACCACGAGGCCCGCCCGGTCAACCTGCGCCTGGGCGACGTCGACGGCCTGTACCACCACCACTACGGCATCGGCGCGATCGACCTGGCGGCGATCGGCGACGCGGCCGACAGCGAGCGCGAGAAGAAGGTCATCGCCGAGTTGCACCGCCTGGAGTCCGCCCAGGCCGACGTGCTGCTCGACCACCTCGGCGACATCCGGGCCGACTCGACCCTGGTCGACGCCGGTTGCGGCCGCGGCGGCTCGATGGTGATGGCCCACCAGCGCTTCGGCTGCCGGGTCGAGGGCATGACCCTCTCCACCCAGCAGGCCGACTTCGGCAACAAGCGCGCGAGCGAGCTGGGCATCGGCGAGTTCGTCCGCTCCCGGGTCGCCAACATGCTCGACATGCCCTTCGAGAACGGCTCGGTCGCCGGCTCCTGGAACAACGAGTCCAGCATGTACGTCGACCTGCACGACCTGTTCGCCGAGCACTCCCGGGTGCTGTCGGTCGGCGGCCGGTACGTGACCATCACCGGTTGCTGGAACCCGAAGTACGGCCAGCCGTCGAAGTGGGTCTCGCAGATCAACGCGCACTTCGAGTGCAACATCCACTCGCGCCGGGAGTACCTGCGGGCGATGGCCGACAACCGCCTGGTGCCGCAGGCCGTCATCGACCTGACCCCGGACACCCTGCCCTACTGGGAGCTGCGGAACACCACCTCGCTGGTCACCGGTATCGAGGAGGCATTCATCGAGTCCTACAAGGACGGCTCCTTCCAGTACGTGCTGATCGCGGCCGACCGGGTCTGATCACTCTCTGATCGGGCCCTGAGCGGGTCCTGAGGCGACGGGCGGCCACCCCCCGGGTGCGGGGCGGCCGCCCGCGCAC
>NZ_JBHVVI010000084.1:0-39966 GCF_042883685.1 Kitasatospora sp. NPDC058190 | reverse complement strand
TTTTTTTATTTACACACCCCCCCTCTTCGGGGCCCCCCACCCCGCGGGGGCCCCGCCACCGCTACCCCTCCTCGGGCACCTCCACGATCAGCAAGGTTCCCCGGCTGCCCGCCCGCACCGCGTGCCGCGCACCGGCCGGCACCCGGCACAGCTCGCCAGCGGTGACGGTCAACTCCTCCCCCTCCACCTCCAGTTCGAGGAGGCCATCGGCGACGAACAGCACCTCGGCCGTCCCGTGCACCTCCGCCTCCAGCTCCCGCCCGTCCATCCGCAGCACCTTCACCGCCGCCGTCCCGACCAGCCCCAGTACCACCGAGCGCCAGGCATCCGGCAGTTGGGTCGCACATTCCTTCACGTCCACCAAGCTCATGACCAGGGACGCTACCCGCGCCGCCCCTCAAATTGGTTGACCGTTCGGCAAAACCTGCCAGGATCACCGAGGTGAACGCTCGCGCGCTGTACGACGCACTCCTCGACACCGACGGCCCGTACGAGGACGTCATCGCCCCCTGGCTCGCCCAGGCCGCCACCGCCGACTACCGTGCCCGCCTCCACGCCGCCGCCACTCCCCGCGACCAGTGGTGGACCGACAAAGACGATGGCTGGGACCTCCTCCAGGAGCTCTACGCCCTCAGCCGCGTCAGCGACTACCTCCTCCTCGACCCCCAACTTCCGCCGTACCTGGACCTGTTCACCGCCCTCGGGATGACCCCGTTCGAGAACAGCACCCCCTTCGACCCCTTCCTGCACGAGATCACCGAGGTCGAACAGGCCGAGGACCCGCACTCCCCCATCGAGATCCTCGACGTCCGCTGGCCCGGTCTGATGCTCGGCGAGTTGCTGTTCAGCCGCGCCGGTGTACGGATCCGGGCCGGCGCCGCGCACGCGGAACGCGGGGTGGCCGACCGCTGGCCGATCTACTGGACGCACCGCCGCGCCCACCGCCCCACCCGTGACCTCTCCCAGGGCTGGGGCAACAACTCCCAGTGGCGTACCGACTTCCGCCTCGACTACCGCACCGCCGACGGCGACCTGCTCAACCTCGCCGAGGACGCCCCGATCGACGGCCGCCCCGACCTCGACCCGGACGACTACGGGAACCTCGGACCGGACGAGCGCCTGCTCACCCCCGCCGAACGCCGCGAACTGCTGCGCCACCGCACCTTCCTGCGCACCCCCGCGACCGCCGCCGCCTCGCCCGCCTGGGCGGCGGACCTGTGGCCCTTCGAGTGGCGACTGCCCGCCGGGACCGGTAAGCCCGGGTGAGCGCTGGATCACTGCGCATGATCAAGCCCGTTGATAGGTAAAGAGGCATGGAAGAACTCATACGCCTCAGGGACGTCGAGGAAGCCGCGGCCGGAGACGGGCACCTCCTGTGGGCAGCTCAGGGGCAGCACGACGGTCGGCTGGGTCCGGGGGTGCGGGCCTGGCGTCATGGAACAGCCCTCGCGGTGACGAGCCCGGACCTCTCCCGACGGAACCGGCTGGCGATCAAGGGTGATCCCGATGACGCCGCGCACTTGGTGCGACACGTGCTGGACGAAGTCGGTCCGGCCTATCGCCCCGTCGGCCAGGCCTCGTTGATCGACGAGATCCCCGGTCTGACGCCGCTCCGCGCGTTCTTCTGGATGGAGACCTCAGCCCTGCCCGACTCTCCCGCCGTCGGGGTGGAGTGGCTGGACGAGGTGACGGTGAAGGAGGCGGCCTCGCTGTTCGACCGCTTCTTCCCCGACTCGTTCGCACAACCGGAGGACGGCATTGCGCACCGCTGGGCCGGAATCGTCGACTCCCTCGGGAGCGGCACCCCACCGGAGCCCCTGGCCGTGGCAGCCGACGTCTGGTCGGCAGCCAACTGCGGGTTCCTGGCCGGCGTGTGCACCCACCCTGCCGCCCGCGGGCGTGGGCTGGCGCAGGCCGTCTGCGGCTTCGTCATCGAGGCGCTGGTGCGCCGGCACGGGCGTGCCGCCCTCATGGTCCACGCGGACAATCCGTCGGCCATCGCCGTGTACGAGCGTCTGGGCATGACCAAGCGGCTCCTCACGGCGGCGCAGGTCGTCTCCCCCTAGGGGGCGCCCTCTCAGGCGTCCCCGGCGTGATCGGCGAGCAGCTCGCCGATCACGTACCGGGCGGTGCGCGCCATCCGGAGGTTGGTCTCGCGGTAGTAGTCCAGCTCCATCAGCGCGACGGACAGGGCCCAGCCCCTCCCCCGTGCCCAGGTGGCGTCGTCGGCGCCGACCGCCGTCCGGAAGGCATCACGTACGGAGGCTGGAAGCACGTACCAGACCGGGAGCAGGTCCACGGCCGGGTCGCCGAGGCCCGCACAGCCGAAGTCGATGACGGCACTCAACCGTCCCGCGCCGTCGACCAGCAGATTGCCGGGCTGGAGGTCGGCGTGGATCCAGACCGGCGGGCCCGGGTGCTCGGGCGCTCGAAGTGCCAGATCCCAGAGCGAAGTTACGGCCTCCGTGTCCACCACGTCCGTCAGTGCCGCAAGCGCCCGACGGACCGCTCCGTCCCGCGCCGCCAGCGTCTCGCTGCGGTAGGAGGCCGGACCGCCAACCGGGTCCACCCGGTGCATGGCGGTCACGAAGGACGCCAAGTCAGCTGACAACAGCGCCGGTTCGGCCACACGCCCGGCCACCGGATTGGCCCCCTCCAACCAGCGGAGCACCGACCACCGCCACGGACAGCCGTCGACCGGCTCGCCCAGGCCCACCGGTACCGGTACCGCGACCGGCAGTCCGGGCGCCAGGCGGGGCAGCCAGGCGTGTTCCTTGCCGATGTCCTCGGCCGCCCCCGGGATGCGCGGGATCCGTACGACCAGGTCCGCACCGAGCCGGTACATCGCGTTGCTGGTCCCGGCGGAGTCAACCAACTCCACGGGCAGGTCGGCCCATTGCGGGAACCGCGCGGACACCATGCGCCGCACCAGCGCCTCGTCGATGTCCAGTTCGTCGGCGTGCATCTTGGGGGAGGGCGACATGGCGTCCGACCCTGCCAGCACCGCTCAGGCCCGGCAAACGAATTACCAGGGCACGACCTGCCCCAGGTGGTCGACGAAGTGGAGACCGGCCTTCCCCCGGTGCCGCTCGATCGTCCCCGCCACTCCGGGAACGCTCTCCTCCACGCTGAGTTCGGCCTCGAAGCCGCCGAGCTCGGTGCGCACCCAGCCCGGGTCCATCAGCAGCAGCGTCCGCGCGCCGTCCACGTGGCGGGCGGCGTAGCAGCGCATCAGCTGGTTCAGCGCGGACTTGCTGGCCCGGTAGAGATCCTGGCCGCCGTCCGTGTTCAGGGTGATGCTGCCCTGGTCGGAGGACATGACGCCGATGGTCCCGGTCGGCGCGACCAGCGGGCCGAGGGTCTCCACGACGCGCATCGGGCTGAGCGCGTTGGTCACCATGACCTCGGTGAACATGTCCGTCGGGACCTCGCCGATCGGCAGGTCGCCCCGGGTGACGGCGGCGTTGACGAAGAGCAGGTCGAGGGTGCGGTGGGCGAGTCGGTCGCGCAGGGCCGCGATCTGCTGCGGGTCGGTCATCTCCAGCGACTCGACGGTCAGCCGCCCGTCGGAGGTGTCCGCCAGGTCGTGCAGGCCGGTGCGCGCGGTTCCGCGAACCGTGCCGATGACGCCCCAGTCGCGGTGGAGGAACTCGGCGGCGAGCCCGAGGCCCAGGGTGCGGGAGGCCCCGACGATCAGGGCGGTCTTGCGGGTGGTGTCGTTCATGCCGCCAGTCTCGGAGCGGCCTGGCCCGGGCGTCCAATACCCTTCCGAGCGCATTGATACCGTGCAGGTATGGATCTGGACCTGCGCAAGCTCCGCTACTTCGTCGCGGTCGCCGAGCACGGGCAATTCGGCCGTGCGGCAAGCGCGTTGTTCATCGCGCAGCCGGTCCTGAGTCGACAGATCCGCGCGTTCGAGCAGGAGCTGGGCTGCGCACTGTTCACCCGGACCACACGCAGCGTCGAACTCACCTCCGCCGGGCGACAGTTGTACGAGGAGGCGCAGCGGATCACCGCGACCGTGGACACCGCCCTGCAGCGCGTGCAGGAGGCCGCACGGGGCGAGCGGTGGCTGATGGTCGCCTTCTCGCCCGGTCTGCACGTGTCGGAGGCCATCCGGGAGTTCACCGCGCGCCACCCGGAGGTCGGGGTCGACGTGCTGCCGCTGCGCTGGTGGGAACGGGACGCGCCGCTGCGCGACGGCCGCGCGCACGTCGGCTACCTGCGGCGCCCCTTCGACGACGCGGGGCTGCGCACCGTCCCCATCGGGCACGAGACCAAGGTCGCGTGCCTGCCCGTGACGCATCCGCTGGCCGGCCGCAGCAGCCTCACCTCGGCCGATCTGGACGGTGAGCCGGTCCTCGACACCCGCGCGCGGCGCACCTACACGCTGGACGAGAAGTTCGAGCTGATCGCCTCCGGGCAGGGCATCGCGCTCGTCCCGCTGAGTGTCGCGGGCTCGTACTCCCGCCCCGACCTCGTCTATCGCCCGGTCACCGACTACCCGCCGGTCGAGACCTGCCTGGCGGTCCCGGAGGCCGGCGACCGCGCGGGTGTCGTACGGGACTTCCTCGACATCGCCGTCGCCACTCTGCAGCACAGGGCGACCGGATAGGCCGGGGCAGGACCCGCCGTCAGGTCCGACCCGCGCCTCCTCCGGTCTTCCTCACGCCGATGCGGATCCACCGTCGCGCGACGACACACGTCACGACGGGGCCGACGAGCATGGACAGCATCCACAGCGCCACGCTGGCCGGCGAATAGATGTAGTACTGCCATCGGTCCGGAAGCACCAGCGGCAGCAGGAACAGCGCGATGAGCGCCGCCCAGGCCGCCATCCAAGTGCTCACCGCGCGCACCACGGCGCCCATGCGCCTCCCAGCCTCGGAGCAAATTTGAACGCGTTCAATATAACCTGCGACTCTCCCGGGTGCAGCAACGGAAGCTTCAGCGCATCATGCGGGCGGTCGATCTCCGGAACGCGCCCGCTCACCCCCTGACCGCGAGATCCTGGCTGCCGACCACCTTGAGCAGCCGCAGCGCCGAGTGCGAGGGGGTGCCGGGCGCGGCGGTGTAGAAGATCGTCCACTGGTCCCGGTGCGGGTCGTGCAGCGCCTCGCAGTCGAGGTCGAGCGGCCCGACCACCGGGTGGATGATGCGCTTGCGGGTGGAGCGGCGCATCTCGACGTCCTGCCGGGCCCACAGTTCGCGGAACTCGGCGCTGCCCGCGAGCAGTCGGTCGACCAGGCGGCGCACGCCGCTGTCGGCGGGGTAGCGGGCCGCGGCGGAGCGCAGGTCGGCGACGGCCCGGCGGGCGAACACGGCCTGCCCGGCGGGATCGTGGCGGGCGCGGGTCTCCGGGTCGGTGAAGAAGCGCCAGATCAGGTTGCGCTCGCCGGGCGGCGGGGCGGAGAAGTCGCCGAGCAGCGCGGCCGCCATGGCGTTCCAGGCCAGCACGTCGCGGGCGGCGCTGCAGACCATCGCCGGGGTGTCGTCCAGCCGGTCGAGCAGGTGCAGGATGCCCGGCCGCACGTCACGGGGCAGCACGGACGGGGGCAGCGGCGGCTCGCCGACCAGGTGGTGGAGGTGGGCGGTCTCGTCCTCGGACAGCCGCAGGGCCCGGCTGATCGCCCCGATCATCTGCCGGGACGGGCGCGGCCCCCGGCCCTGTTCGAGCCTGATGTAGTACTCCACCGACATGCCCGCGAGCTGCGCGACCTCCTGGCGGCGCAGGCCCGGGGTGCGGCGACGCCCGCCGGCCGGCAGGCCGACGTCGGTGGGCTGGATGCGGGCGCGCCAGCGCCGCAGGAAGGCGGCCAGCTCCGCCCGGTCCACGTGTTCCACGCCCCCAAGTCTGGACCGGCCGCCGCGCGCCGACCATGGCACCGCCGATACCACCCCCGACAGTGCTCTCCCGGCCCCGCCGCCGCCCGGCCAAAGTCGAGGCATGACGACCAACCGCATCATCCTGATCACCGGCGCCAACAAGGGCATCGGCCTCGCCACCGCCGGGGAGCTCGCCCGCGCCGGGCACACCGTGCTGATCGGCGCCCGCGACCCCGAGCGCGGTGCCGCAGCCGCCGCCGCTCTCACCGCCGAGGGCCTGGGCGCCCGCTTCGTCCGCCTGGACGTGACCGACCCGGCGACCATCGCCGCCGCGGCCGAGCTGATCGCCGCCGAGTACGGCCGGCTGGACACCCTGGTCAACAACGCGGGTGTCGCCCGGGACTGGCAGCGCGCCCCGGAGGAGCTGCCGGTCGAGGCGGTGCGCGAGACGTACGAGACCAATGTGTTCGGCGTCATCGCCGTCACCAACGCCATGCTGCCGCTGCTGCGCAAGTCCCCGGCCGGGCTGATCGGCAACGTCTCCAGCGGCCTCGGCAGCTTCTCCCTCCTCGGCGACCCGGACAACCCGTTCTGGGAGCACGCGACGCTGCTCGCCTACAACTCCTCCAAGGCCGCACTGAACGCCGTCACCCTGGTCTACGCCCAGGCGCTGCGCGAGTCCGGCATCAAGGTCAGTGCGCTGGAGCCGGGCTACTGCGCGACCGACCTCAACGGCCACAGCGGCCACGCCACCGCCGAGGAGGGCGGCCACCGGATCGCCCGGCAGCTCGGCGAGGCCCTGTCCGCGCCCAGCGGCCAGTTCTTCCACCCCGACGGCGGCCGCTACCCCTGGTAGGCCGCGATGAGCCCCGGCAGTTCGCGCATGTCCTCGAAGACGACGGTGCCCGGCCCGGCCAGTCGCTCCGCCGCCGTGACGCCGCCCGCGTAGCCGAGCGCGCGCATCCCGGCGGCGCGGGCGGCCTGCACGCCGGGCCCGCTGTCCTCGACCACCAGGCAGCGGGCCGGGTCGACGCCCATGCTCCGGGCGGCGTGCAGGAACAGGTCGGGCGCGGGCTTGCCGCGCCCGACCTCGGTGGCGCTGAAGATACGGCCCTCGAAGCGCCCGTACAGCCCGGTCCGGCCGAGGGTGTGGCGCATCTTCTCGTGGGTGCCGCTGGACGCCACGCAGGTCGGCAGGGTGATCGCGGCCAGCGCCTCCGGCAGGCCGTCCACCGGCGTCAGTTCGGCGTCCACGGCCTCGGCGTGCAGCTCGTGGAAGCGCTTGCCCCACACCGCCGCCGTCTCCGCCCCGAGCCGCTCGGCGACCAGCGCGTTGTTGACCGCCTCGGACCGCCCGACGAACGTCTCGACCACCTCGGCCTCGGTCAGCGGCCAGCCGTACTCCTCCCCCAGCCGCACCAGGACGCGAACAGCGATGATCTCGCTGTCCACCAGGACGCCGTCGCAGTCGAATATCACCAGCTCTATCGGGTCGATCATCCGGACAGCATAGGTCGGCCCTGACCTGGTCAGTGATTCGCCGACGGGAAGTTCCCCGCCGACTCAGGAACACTGTCCGGCAGGTGCACCGGGTTCGAGCACGGGAAATCCGCCACAACGGCCTTGGCGGTCTTCAGCAGGATGTCGAGGATCGCCCGGTGACTCCCGTCCGGCACCGGACGGGTGTAGCGCGTGCTGACCTCGACCCCCACGTACGGCGCTTCCATGCGCGCGGTCTCCGGGTTGTCACATCGGAGCCCGAGGCCCACCTTCTCAACCCCGACCCACCCTTGAACGTCCGCACCGAAGTCGAGCCGGGGGTAGGACACCTCCGAGCCCCAGCCATAGAGGGTCTGCATGGCGGACTCGTTCACAGACCGTACGCCGACCCGCAAGATGGTGTCCCCCGGGCTCCGACGGACCTCGCAGCTCTGCTCGTACTCGCTCGGGGTCGGGCGGAGCCGCTTCCCGTCGTCGTCCAGCCAGTAGGACGCGGCGAACGTCCCATGCTCATCCTCCGCCAGGGGCTTGAGGTCCGCCCGCGTGAGCACCGACCAGCAGGCACTGGCGGGCAGCTCCGCCGGTGCGTGAGCCGATCGCCACCACCACCCGAACCCGGCCCCGGCGAGCACCACCACCGCGACCTTGGCGGCGAGCCACCGCTGCCGGAGCCGCTTGCCCTCAGCCATGGATAGCCCTCGTGAAGAGCCCGGCGCCGCCGGTCGCACCGTCCCGCGCCGCGTCCGCGGCTGCCGAGGACAGCGCTTCGACCTGCTGCGGGTTCAGCCCGGTCCCCTGCACGGCGCTCTCCACCGCCTTCTTGGCTGCGGCGCCCAGCCCGCTGAAGCCCGCGACGTCCGCGTCCGTGGCCGGGTCCGCGGTGTTCGGGTCAGCGATGTGGTAGCTCGACGTCAGCTGGTCGATGAGAAAGTTCGCCGGCAACGACATGCCCTTACCGAGACCGGGAATGTCCCCCAGCAGCCTGCCGCCGGTCATGGCCCAGACCGTCTTCCCCCACATGCCGTTCTGGTCGATGGACTTGTTGTACGCGTCCGCCTGGCCCTTCATCTCGTCCACCAAGCCGGCGGTCCGGCCCGCGGTGAGAATCCCTGCCACCTCACCGCCGGAGTGCGCCGCGTTCTTCACGGCCTGGTCGAACTCGGCGCCATAGGTGTCCCGATGCAGCATCACGTCCTGGATGTGGGCCGTCGTGTAGGCCTGCTGGGCCTGCGCGACGGCCCCGAAGGCATCGGGGTTACGGCCCAGCGCCCCCAGCAGCTTCGCAGTGTTACCCGGGTTCAGGTCCGCCGGGGAACCGTAGGTCGTCAGCGAGTGGTCCTGCGGACTCATCGCCCCCTGCACGTCGCCCATGTAGGCAGCGGTCAGGTGGCCCAGGCTGGGCGCCAGGTCCGCGAGGTCGGCCCCCTTGCGGAGCAGCTTGGGACCGTCCCCGCTCCCGAAGTGGTTGACCACGTCCTTCATCACCGCCGCCTGCTCCGGCGTGTGCTGCGGCAGCGGAGTGCCCTCTGGCGCGTCGTAGGCGCGTCCCGTGGTAGCCGCCTCCAGCGCGTGGCCGAGGGAGAGCAGCTCGGGCGACTCCGCGTGGCCGCTGGCGAGGTAGTAGTTCCCCTTCGAGATGTCCTGGAGCGGCGAGCGGTCACCCCCCACGGTCAGGTCCGTGAGGTAGGTGTTCTTCTGGTCGATGGCCTTGACCGACCCGTCGAGGTTGTACTCCGTCTTCGGATCGTGGAAGAACTGGGTCGCGGCCTGGGGATTGTGTGCGAGCGCGTCCAGCACGCCCGTCATCGGGTTGAAGCCGCCCGCCTGGGAACCCTGCGCGTAGCCCAGCAGCTTCATCTTGTCCAAGTCGGTGTCGAGCCAGGGCGTCGTGGTCCAGAAGCCGGGCATCTCACTGAGCTGGGTGACGTGTTCGGCGACCGGGTTGAGGAAGTGCGGGTCGTACGTTCCGGTGCGCAGGATGTTCGCCAGGATCTGGTAGCCGTACGGCTGGGCGCTGGTGCCGTCGGCCCGCTTGGGAATCGGCAGGATGTCCGTCCTGGTGGCTCCGGCCCGGCGCAGGCCCGCCTCCCACTCGTCGGAGAGGTGAGGGAAGTTGTGACTGTCGGTGGCGGTGGCCAGCGCCGTGCCGAGGTTCTTCTGGAGGTCGGCGACGGCGGTCGAGCGGTTGCCCTTGTCCGCCGAGGCGACGGCCAACTGACCGTAGTACTTCAGGAATCCGTCCGGTCCCAGCCGGTTGTAGAAGGCGGTGGTGAACTGCGGGTTGTTGGCGTTGGCCTTCAAGGCCTTGTTGAGCTCGTCGAGTTGGGCGTCGGACAGGTTCCCGGCCAGCTTGAGGAGGTCCGCCGCCTTCTTGCCCTGCTCCTCCGGGCCCGTCGACGGCTGGAACGCGGTCTTGCTCTTCCCGGTGGCACCGCCGAGCGCCGCGGCGGCAGCGGTGTCGGCCGCCTTCGCGCGGGCCACGGCCTTCGCGATGTCGTCGGCCACCGACTGCGCCAGGGCCTTGTAGGTGGTGGCGTAGGTCGGGTCGTGCTTGTCGGCCTCGCTCGTCGGCGCGGGCCAGCTGATGTTGACGCCGTCCGCGTCCACCGTCAAGGAGTGGTCGGCGGCCCTCTTCAACGCGGCGTCCAGGTCCGCCCGGGCGGCGGCGAGTTCGGTGTGTGCGTCCCGCAGGGCCTTACCGATCGCGCTGGCTTCCTCGAAGGCCGCGTCCAGCTCGTTGCGGGTCTTGGTGATGGTGGCGGCGGCCCGCTCGGCCGCGTCGCCCCGCCAGTTCGATCCCTGGAGCGGCGTGAGGATGTCGCCGGTGAACTCGGAGGAGAGATTCCAGTTGCTCGTCAACGACTCGAAGGCCGAGGCCAGGGTCTCGATGCCCTTGAACGTCTCCTGACGCAGGTCGGAGTACGTACTCATGTCGCCGGCCTCAGTTCGTCTTCAAGTTCTGGGCGTTCACCTGGTCGGCGCGCGCGTACTGGTCGGCATTACTGGTCAGACCGGTGGAGATGTCCGCGATCGCCTGACTGGTCGTCTGTGCCTGCGCCTCCCACATCTCGTGCGCGACCTGGACCGCCCCCACGATCGCCCAGTCCTTGGACATGCCCTGGAGGCTGCCCTGGAGGTCCTTCCACACGTCCTTGGTGGCCTTGTCGAAGTCCGTGTGCAGGATGCCCGCGTTGGTCCCCGCCTTGCGCAGCGCCTCCGGGCTCACCTTCACCGTCGGCCCGCCGGAGGCCGCCGTGGCCACCGGTGGCGGCGTCCACCCCGGGGCCGCAGCGCCCGAGGCGGCGGCGGCGAGGTCGGGGAACCGCTTCTTCGCGTCCTCCGTCAGGTTCCCCGACTTGTCGAAGAGCCACGGATTCACCCGCCGCTCGAAATCCAGGTCAGTCACTTGTCCCCGCCCCCCAAACCGTATGGCTCCATGTGGCCGTGGGCCGGCACAAGCGGCGCCGGCGCACGACAGGTCATCACGCCGACGAATCGCCCGCCCGTTCGATGTCAGTCGGCAGCCTAACCATCGGCCGTTGTTGCGTACAAAACACGTAAAAAGATTGAGCGAAACCTGAGCAAATCAGGCCCCCGGGGGCTGTCCGGCGCGGGTTTTCCACCACGGCGCAGGCATCCGACGCAAAGCCGGCAGGGCCCGGCGGCCGAAGCCACCGGGCCCTTCGAACGTCCGACCGCCGTACGGCGTCAGCCGGTCTGGATCGAGGTGTCGTCGATCACGAAGCTCGTCTGCAGCGAGGAGTCCTCGGTGCCGGTGAACTTCAGGGTGACGCTCTGGCCCGCGTAGGACGAGAGGTCGAAGGTGCGCTGCTGGTAGCCGGCCGCGGCGTCCACGTTGGAGTAGGTCTTCAGCGTGGTGCCGTTCACCTGCACGGTCAGCTTGTCGTACGCCGTGGAGCCGGTCTCGGCGGTGTCGATGTGCAGCCAGAAGCTCAGCGTCGCCTTGCAGCCCGCCGGGATGGTCACCGTCTGGGACAGCGTGTCGGTGTGGGTGCTGCCGTAGCCGTCCAGGTACGCCTTCCAGCTGCCGCTGTGCGCCGGCTCCGAGGAGCTGTTGTCGATCACACCGGAGCTGGCCGTCCACGGCGCCGCCGTGCCGGTCTCGAAGCCCGGGTTGCCGAGCAGCTGCGCCGGCGTGCAGCCGCCGCCACCACCGCCGGTGACCGTCCAGGCGAAGCTGGTGGTGGCCGACTTGCCGGCCGAATCGGTGACCGTGACCGTGACGCTGGAGGATCCGGCGGTGGAGACGGTGCCGGAGATCACGCCGGTCGAGGAGTTGATCGACAGGCCGGCGGGCAGGCCGCTCGCGCTGTACGACAGCGGAGCGGTGCCGCCGGAGGCGTTGATCTGCAGGTTGACCGAGCCGCCGACCGTGGTGGACTGGTCGCCGGGGCCGGCGACCGAGACGGCGCTACCGCTGCCGCCCGGCTTGGTGAGCAGGCAGCCGGGCACGGTGAGGTCGACGGCGCGGCTGGAGTTCAGGCAGGTGGTGAACCAGTAGGTCTCCTCGCCGTAGCTCTGGCCCTTGGTGGCCGTGGTCGTGCCGTCGGCCGCGACCTCGCACGGGTTGTTGAGGGTGCACATGGCGCCGTCGTCGTTGCCCGTGTTGTTGATGCCGACGATCTTCCCGCTCGCGGAGTCGATGATCGGCGAGCCGGAGGTGCCGTGCGTGGTGTTGCAGCCGGAGCTGTAGCGCAGCGAGTCGTGCCAGGTCCACTGGTCCTCGCGCAGGGTCGACACGAACCCGTTGACGGAGCAGTTCCAGACCTGCTTCCAGTACGAGGACGGGATGTACATCGCGGCGCCGTCGGTCGGGTGCGCGTCGTTGACGGTCAGCGCGGTGGCGCCGTACTTGGAGCGGATGGACCCGTAGGTGTCGGTGAGGCGGTACAGCGCGACGTCGGTGCCGGTCATCGTCGCGTAGATCACCTGGTCGGCCTGGACGGTGCCCAGGCTGTTGCCCGCGCCGTCCAGCAGGGTGCCGCTGCGGCTGGCGCTCACGTTCTGGATGACCTCGCCGGCCGAGGGCATGGTGGGCAGGCAGTGCCCGTTGGTGAGCATCATCGCCCGGTCGCCGTCCACCGAGGCGGGGAAGCGGACCAGCGAGGCCGAGCAGTCGTCCAGGGCGATGGTCGACGTCAGGTCGGCCGCCTGGAGGGCGTGCGCGGGGGCGGCGGCTAAGGCCAGCCCGCTCGCGACGACGGCACTCGCGCCGGCCACCGCGACAAGTCTCTTGAACATGGCTCTCCTTGTGGGGGATCGCGGAGCGCACGACTGGTCGCCGTGGCCCACGCCGCACGAAAGTGCCATGGTCACTTCAAGGGGTCAACCGTTCTGGCCGAACTCGCCACTGCTCGGCACGTGTTGTGCCACCCGTTGACAACTACCCGTCCGGTTATGCCCGTTACGCACCGGCCGGATGAACGCTACGGCTGCGGGAAGGAGTTCGGGTCCACGTCGTTGGTCTTGGCGTTGCCGTCGGCCACCGGCTGCAGGGTGATCTCCCAGGAGGTCGAGGTGCTGCCGGTCTCGTACGGGAAGTTGTCCTCGAACTTGGTGAACCCGCAGTTCTGCGTGAAGGCCTTGGCCTCGGAGTCCCAGTCCACGCCCTCGGAGACGTAGACGTCGTACGTCCCGTCCTCCACGCCCTTGAGGTCGGCCTTCTGCCCCTTGCCGACGAACATCGAGTGCACGGTCTTGCCGTTCAGCACGAGCGAGACGACGGCGTCCTTCTTGGTGCCGTTGTCGACCTTGAAGACGCCCTCGCCGCGCAGCTTGCCCTTGCTGACCATCGCGCCGTTGTCCAGCGAGCGGGACTGCTGCTTGGGCAGCTGTGGAACGGCGAAGGTGGTCGAGTAGCCGGCCTCCGTCATCTTGCTCAGGGCCGCCGACACCTCCGCCAGCCCCTGCGCCGCGCCGAGCTCGGCCTCGGCCGAGCCCAGAGCGCAGACGTCGTGGGACTTGATGTCACCGCGGACCGTGGTCGCGTCCTTGGCGAGCAGCTTCAGCGCAGCCACCAGCACGGTCTGTTCCTTGGAGACCGCGGCCGGCTGGTCCGCCTTGCTCAGGCTCGAGGCGGCCGTCTGCGCGCTGGTGGAGACGGTGGTGAGCACGGTGTCGAGGTCGGCGAGGTTCTTGGCCCCCGTCACCTGGGCGAGCGCGGCGTTGACCGGGTCGATGCTCGCGCTGAGCACCGGGCCGTACGGCGTCGGCGTCGGCGTCGGCATCGGCGTGGTCCGAGGCGCGGTCAGGCCCGTCGCCGTACCGGTCGACGAGGAGTGGGTGTCACCGCCCCCGCCACCCGAGCAGCCCGCGAGCAGCAGCGCCGTACCGACGGCCAGGCCGGCCTTGCCGATGTACTTCATGACCCCACCCCAGTGACCCTCGGCGCACACAATGTGCGCACACCCCGCGCCATGGTGCCGACTACGAACGACCCGGGTCAACCGGAATCAAAGGATCATCCGAAGGGGCCGCCCCGGCCCACCCATCTGGGTCAACTACGATCGGGCTCGTGTTCAGTCTCACCGGCCTCCCCCTCCAGATCGCCGCCTCGGTCGTCGCGGTCCTCGTCTTCGCCGCCACCATGTGGCTCTGGCCGCGGTTCGGCGGGAAGGGCTGGAAGGCCTGGGTGGGCCGGATCGGCGCCTTCCTGGCGACCCAGGTGGCGGTGCTGGTCGCGATGGGCCTGATCGCCAACAGCTACTTCGGCTTCTACAGCTCCTGGACCGACCTGCTCGGCACCAGCGGCAAGCTCGGCACCGTGGTCGACCACACGCCGAACGCCTCCGGCGTGGCCGTCACCGGCCAGCAGAGCTTCTACTCGGCGCAGGGCTCGGAGCCCGAGCGCTCCGGGCTGATCCAGAAGGTCGACGTCAAAGGAGCCGGCAGCGGCCTGACCACCGAGGCGTACGTCTACCTGCCGCCGCAGTACTTCCAGCTGGACTACGCCAAGCAGCGCTTCCCGATGGCCCTGGTGCTCACCGGCTACCCGGGCACCGCGGAGAAGCTGATCTCGCTGATGCAGTACCCGGCCTCCGCCCTCGACGCGATCGAGCAGAAGAAGCTGCCGCCCACCATCCTGGTGATGACCCGCCCGACCCTGGTCGGCGACCGGGACACCGAGTGCGTCGACGTGCCGAACGGCCCCCAGGTGGAGACCTTCTTCACCACCGACCTGCCCAAGGCCCTCGCCACCACCTACCGGATCGGCACCGACCCGGCCAACCGGGCCGTGATCGGCAACTCCACCGGCGGCTACTGCGCGCTCAAGTTCGCACTGCGCAAGCCCGACTCCTACCCGGCCGCGATCGCGCTGTCCGGCTACTACAGCGCGGCGCACGACCCGACCACCGGCGACCTGTTCGGCGGCAGCGACAAGCTGAAGCAGGAGAACGACCTGCTGTGGCGGCTGAAGAACCAGCCGCCCGCCCCCGTCTCGCTGCTGCTGACCACCGCGAACGACGAGAACAACTACGGGGAGACCCAGGCCATGGTCGGCGCCTTCAAGGCCCCGACCAAGATGTCGACCATCACCCTGGACACCGCCGGCCACAACTTCCACACCTGGACCCGGGAGATCCCCCCGGCCCTGGAGTGGCTGGGCAAGCACATCACCATGCCGCCCGCCGCGTGACGACCCGGTGAAGGCCGCCTGAAGCCGCGCCCCTCCACGTGAAGCCCGTCTGAAACCCGCGCCCTTCCGGGGTGGAACCGGGGCAGATCACACGCGTCTCACAGCCCCGTCTCACGGTTCTCTCAGTCGCGCCACGCACGGTATGGCGCATGACCACGAGCAGCTACTCCCCTCCGGCCGGCGACCCGTGGCCCGAGGCCGCGAACTACCCGCCGCCGGAGGTGCCGCAGCCGGGCGCCGTCCGGTCGGACCCGGCACCGCTCTTCCCCGAGCAGCCCCTGCCGCCCGCCGGCCCCAAAGGCGTCGCCTCCTGGTCCGGACGGCTGCGCACCCTCCCGGCCCGCGCCTGGCGCGGCCGCGCGGACGACCCGCGCTGGGTGCGCCCGGCCCTGCTGGCACTGCTGGCCGCGACCGCCGTCCTCTACCTGTGGGGCCTGAGCGCCTCCGGGTGGGCCAACGCCTTCTACTCGGCCGCCGTCCAGGCCGGCAGCCAGAGCTGGAAGGCCTTCTTCTTCGGCTCCTCCGACGCCGCCAACTTCATCACGGTCGACAAGCCTCCGGCGTCGCTGTGGCCGATGGCGCTGTCGGCCCGGATCTTCGGCCTCTCCTCGTGGTCGCTGCTCGCCCCGCAGGCGCTGATGGGCGCCGCCACCGTCGGCGTGCTGTACGCGACGGTGCGCCGCCGCTTCTCCCCGCTCGGCGGCCTGCTGGCCGGTGCCGCGCTGGCGCTGACCCCGGTGGCGGCGCTGATGTTCCGCTTCAACAACCCGGACGCGCTGCTGGTGCTGCTGCTCACCCTGTCCGCGTACGGGCTGGTGCGGGCGATCGAGACGGCGAGCACCCGGTGGCTGCTGTTCACCGGGGCGATGTTCGGGCTCGCCTTCCTCACCAAGACCCTGGCGGCCTTCCTGATCCTGCCCGCCTTCGCGGTGATCTACCTGGTCGTGGCGCCCACCGGCTTCTGGCGGCGGGTGCGGCAGACCCTGCTCGCGGGCGCGGCCGTCGTCGTCTCCGGCGGCTGGTGGGTGGCGATCGTCGAGCTGCTGCCCGCCTCGGCCCGCCCGTACGTCGGCGGCTCGCAGGACAACAGCTTCCTGTCGCTCACCTTCGGCTACAACGGCCTGGGCCGGGTCGACGGCAACGAGCGCGGCAGCGTGGGCGGCGGCGGACGGCTCCCGGCCGGGCTCGACCTGCCGGGCGGCGCGATGCGGGGCGGCAAGGGCTGGGGCCAGACCGGCATCACCCGGCTGTTCGGCAGCGACATCGGCGGGCAGATCGCCTGGCTGCTGCCGGCCGCGCTGATCCTGCTGGTGGTCGGCCTCTGGGCGACCCGCCGCTACGCCCGGCCCGACACCGCCCGCGCGGCGTTCCTGGTCTGGGGCGGCTGGCTGATCTCCACCGCGCTGATCTTCAGCTTCATGTCCGGGATCTTCCACCAGTACTACACGGTGGCGCTCGCCCCGGCGGTCGCGGCGCTGGTCGGCATGGGCGTGGACGGGCTGTGGCGGGCGCGGCACCGGCTGCCGTACGCGCTGCTGCTGGCGGGCGTGCTCGCGGTGACGGCGGTGTGGGCCTTCGTCCTGCTCGGGCGCAGCTCCGACTTCCTGCCCTGGCTGCGCTGGGCGGTGCTGGTCGGCGGGCTGGCCGCGGCCGCCGCGCTGGTGGCCGGGCAGTTCGCCGGGCGGGCCTCCGGACGGACGGGCGCGCGGATCGCCTCGGTGGCGGGCCTGCTGGGCCTGGCGGCGGCGCTCGGCGGTCCGGCGGCGTACGCGGTGGACACCGTGGACACCGCGCACAACGGCTCGATCATCACCGCCGGGCCCTCGGTGAAGGGCGCCTTCGGGCCGGGCTCCTTCGGTCGCAAGGGCGGCAAGGGCTCCGCGGGCGGCCGGATGTTCGGCCAGGGCGGCCAGGGCTTCCCCGGCGGCGCCGGCGGCCAGGGCGGTCAGGGCTTCGGCGGCCAGGGTGGTCAGGGCTTCCCGGGCGGCTTCCCCGGCCGCCAGGGCGGTCAGGGCTTCCCCGGCGGCGGCGCCGGCGGCCAGGGCTCGCACGGGCAGAACGGCTTCCCCGGCGGCTTCCCCGGCGGTAACGGCGGTAACGGCGGTGACGGCGGTGACGGCTCCGGCGGCCGCCACGAGCGCGGTGGCGCAGGCGGCTTCCCCGGCGCCCAGGACCCCGAGGGCATGGGCGGCCCCGGCGGCCCCGGCGGCGGCATGGGCGGCCCCGGCGGCGGCATGGGCGGTCTGCTCGGCGGCACCAAGGTCAGCGACGAGGCCGCGGCCCTGGTCTCGCAGGACGCCGACCACTACACCTGGGCAGCCGCGACCAGCGGTTCGCAGAACGCCGCCAGCTACCAACTCGCCACCGGCAAGCCGGTGATGGCGCTCGGCGGCTTCAACGGGACGGACCCCTCGCTCAGCCTGGCCGGCTTCCAGAAGTACGTCCAGGAGGGCAAGGTGCACTGGTTCATCGGCGGCGGCTCCCACCGCGGCTTCGGTGGCGCGGGCGGCGAAGGCGGCCAGGGCGACGACAACGGGCAGCAGACCGAGTCCGCCCAGATCGAGGCCTGGGTGACCAGCCACTTCACCGCCAAGACGGTCGGCGGCGCCACCTTCTACGACCTGACGGCTCCGAAGTCCTGATCCCGGACTCGCCCGGAGGGGGCGTACCGCGTTCGCGCGGTACGCCCCCTCCTCGTCTGCGTGGCCGGAACCCGCGTGGCCGGAGTCGTCAGTCGGACGGGCAGCGCGTCCCGGCCGCCGGCATCCGGCCGTCCACCAGGAACGCGGTGACGGCGTCACGCACGCACCCGCTCCTGCCGTATGCCATGTGCCCGTCCCCGTTCCGGGTGAGCAGCACGGCGTTCGGCAGCCCGGCCGCCATCCGCTGCGCCCACGGGTAGGGGGTGACCGGGTCGTCGGTGGAGCCGATCACCAGGATCGGGGCGCTGCCGGGCGCGGTCACGGTGTGCGGCTGCTCGGGCGAACGGTACGGCCAGGGGCGGCAGTCCGGGAGGAACAGGGTGGCCCCGGGGTCGTGCCGGGTGGTCAGCGGGGCCTTGGCGGCGAGGTCGGCGAGGGCCGCGTCCAGCTCCCGCCCGGTGGGCGCCATCGGGGCGTCCGCGCAGTGGATGGCCGCGAAGGCGTCCGCCGCGGTCTCGTAACGCCCGTCCTCCGCACGGCCGTTGGCACCGTCGGCGAGCTTGAGCAGCTCCTCGGCGTCGCCGTGGGCGACGGCCGGTTCGAGGGCGCCGCGCAGCCGCTGCCAGGAGCCGTTGCCGTCGCTGAGCGCGTCGAGGACGCCGGCCCAGCCGAGCGCGGCGGTGACGGTGCGGCCGTCGGGGGCGCGCAGCGGGTGGGCCTTGAGGCCGTCGAGGAAGTCCGCGAGCCGGTTCGGGGCGGTGGCCGGGTCGGTGCCGAGCGGGCAGGGGTCGGCGCCGGTGGCGCAGTCGGCGGCGAAGGCGCGGAACTCGGCCTCCATGGCGACGGCCTGTTCGCCGTTCAGGTGGATCAGGTCGGTGCTGCGCTCGACGGCGCCGTCCAGGACGAGCCGGCCGGTGCGGTCGGGGAACTCCTCGGCGTAGAGGGCGCCGAGGTAGGTGCCGTAGGACAGGCCGAGGAAGTCGAGCCTGCGCTCGCCGAGGGCGCCGCGCAGCACGTCCATGTCACGGGCGCTGTCGCGGGTGCCGAGGTGCGGCAGCAGGTCGGCGTGCCGGGCCCGGCAGGCGTCGGCGAGGATCCGGCCGTGGTCGTAGGCCGGGTCGTCGGTGCTGGTCCACTCCGCGCGGGTGCGGTCGTCCAGGCAGTGCACGGGGATGGTGTCGCCGGCGCCGCGCGGGTCGAAGCCGACCAGGTCGTAGTGGTCGTGCAGCGGGCCGAAGCCCTTCCAGCCCCAGCGGGCCGTGTTGACGCCGGAGTTTCCGGGCCCGCCGGGGTTGAGCAGGAGGGAACCGATCCGCTCACCGGGGTCGGCGGCGGGCACCTTGGCGAGGGCGACCTCGATGGTGCGGCCGCCGGGGTCGGCGTAGTCCAGCGGGACCTTGAGGGTGGCGCACTGCACGACGGGCTCGTCCTGGCCGCCGTCGCCCTGGTCGGGGCAGGGTGTCCAACCGATCCGCTGGTCGTAGAACCCCTTCAGGGCCGGGGAGGTGTCGGCGGCGACCCGCTCGGCGAGCGGCGGGCGGGTCGCCGGGGCGACCGTCGCGTGCCGACCACCCGGACCGGAGCAGCCGGCCGGCAGGGCGAGCAGGAGGGCGGCGAGCACGGGCAGGGCGCGCCGCGGAAGGCGGGAGGTCATCGGGGCCACCGCCCACGAATACCACCCGTCCCCCTCCCGGGGCACATCGCACCCGTCGCACGCCCGGCCGGAGGATCGCCCGTGGGGCCCCGTCGAATCTCACGCGGTGTCGAATCTCACGTGCCGTCGAAGCCCACGCGCCGTCGGCGGTCAGCCGCCGATGGCCGACATCGGGCGCTCCGGCCGGACGAACCCGGCGCTGTTGACGGCGTGTCCGGGGCCCTTGCCGGCGATGGAGGTCCGCCAGGCCGCCTCGATGCGGTCGTCGTCCGCCCCGCCGCGCAGCAGGGCGCGCAGGTCGGACTCCTCGGTGGCGAACAGGCAGTTGCGCAGCTGCCCGTCGGCGGTCAGCCGGACCCGGTCGCAGCCGCCGCAGAACGGGCGGGTGACGGAGGCGATCACCCCGACCACCGCCTGCGTCCCGGCGATCCGCCACTCCTCCGCCGGGGCGTTGCCGTGCCGCCCGACGGGCACCAGGTCGAAGCGCTCGCCGAGCCGGGCCAGGATCTCGTCCGCCGTCACCATCGCGTCGCGCTCCCAAGCGCCTTGCGCGTCCAGCGGCATGGACTCGATGAAGCGCATCCGGTAGCCGTGCCCGACGGCGAACTCGACCAGCGGGACGATCTCGTCCTCGTTCACCCCGCGCACCGGCACGGCGTTGATCTTCACCGGGTCCAGCCCGGCGGCCTTCGCGGCCGCCAGCCCCGCGAACACGTCGTCGATCCGGTCCCGCCGGGTGAGCGCCGCGAAGCGTTCGGGCCGCAGCGTGTCCAGGCTGACGTTCACCCGCCTCAGCCCCGCCTCCCGCAACTGGGCGGCCGTCCGGGCCAGGCCGATCCCGTTGGTCGTCAGCGACAGCTCCACCCCCAGCGCCGCCAGCCGCCCGACCAGCCCCACCACCCCCCGGCGCAGCAGCGGCTCCCCGCCGGTCAGCCGGACCGAGCGCACCCCCAGCCGCTCCACGGCGATCCGCACCAGCCGCACCACCTCGTCGTCCCCCAGCACCGAGTCCCGGGCGAGCCAGTCCAGCCCCTCCGCCGGCATGCAATAGGTGCAGCGCAGGTTGCAGCGGTCGGTCAGCGAGACCCGCAGGTCGGTGTGGACCCGGCCGAAGCGGTCCACCAGCGGGCGCCGCGGCTCGGTGTGCGGTGCGGTGTGCGGTGCGGTGTTCATCGACCCAGTACAGAGGGCGGGCGGCCCGCGGGGCCAGCGGCCGAACCGCCGGGGACCGCCGCCGACCTGCGCCTTCGCCTTGTGGATTCGTACAACCACGGGGTGCTGCGCGACCGCGCCCCCAGCAGGCAGGCTGGGCCCATGCAGAACACGGCAGCCGGCGTCCCGGCCCTCGTCCTCGCCGCCGGGGGCGGTCGCCGGCTCGGCGGGCGGCCCAAGGCGCTGATCCGGTACGCGGGCCGGCCGCTGGTGGAGCACGCGGTGGCCACCGTACGGGCCGGCGGCTGCCCGGACGTGACGGTGGTGCTCGGCGCGGACGCCGAACGGGTGCGGGCCACCGCGCACCTGCCGGGCTGCCGGCTGGTGGCCAACCGGGACTGGGCGCAGGGCATGGGCTCCTCGCTGCGGGCCGGGCTGGCCGCCCTGCCGCCCGCGGCCCCGGCGGTGCTGGTGATGCTGGTGGACACCCCGGGCGTCACCCCGGCCGCGGTGGCCCGGCTGCTGGCCGCGCACCGGGCGGGAGCCGAGCTGGCCGCGGCGGCCTACGAAGGGCGGCGCGGGCACCCGGTGCTGATCGGCGCCCGGCACTTCGCCGAGGCCGCCGCGGGCGCCCGCGGCGACGCCGGGGCCCGCGCCCTGCTGGCGGCGCACGCCGGGGAACTCGCCCTGGTCGAGTGCGCGGACGTGGCCGTCCCGGACGACCTGGACACCCCCGCCGACCTGGAACGCTGGTCCGCGCGCTGAACATCCTCCGTGTGCCGACCGCGCATCCTCCCTGCGAAGGGTGTCGGCATCGCCCCCGCCGGGCACCATTCCCTGATCCGTCCCTGAGGATTGCCCCATTCCGCGCCCAGAACCGGGCGTTTCGGGGAGCATGGGAACCGTCCCACCCACCCGACACCGACGGACGGAGCCCGCGATGGCCGGACTGCCCGACGACTTCACCGGACACGACCCCGCGCGGCCGGGGCCGGGGACAGGCGGTGGCTCCCGGGCGATCCGCTGCCCCGCCTGCCGCCGCGAGCACCTGTACGAGCCGCCGTCGCTGCCGTGTCCGTGCGGCGCCTCGCTGAAGGTGCCGTTGCTGCGCGGCGGGGTGCCGGTGCAGGTGCGGTTCCGTTCCTGGGAGGACTCCTGGCTGAGCATGCGCTGCCCGCACTGCGGCCGCTCCGACCAGTGGCCGCAGCCCGAGTTCACCTGCAACTGCGGCGCCACCGTCCGGCTCCCGGTGGACCGCGCCACCCGGCTGGGCAGCGGGACGGCCGGTCCGCTCGCCACCCCCGGCCCGCAGTCCTCCCGGCCGTACCCGGCCCACCCGATGAGCGCCCCGGTGCCGGCCCCGCCCGCGCCGCCCGGCGGCTCCTCCGGACGCCCCCGCCCGTTCCGCCACCGCGCGCCGTTCCGCCCGCACCCGGTGCGCACCTCCCAGGACGCGGTGTTCACCGCCGCCCGCTACCTGGAGTGGCTGGGCTTCGACGACCTGGAGCTGACCGAGGCCCAGGAGCGCGACGGAGTCACCCTCCTGGGCAGCCGGATGGTCGCCCAGGTGGACACCTGGACCGAGCCGGCCGACGTGAAGTCGGTCGAGTGCCTGTGGCTGCAGACCCTGCACGCCGAGGAGATGGCCGCCGCCATGTTCACCCTGGCCGGTTACTCGCACCAGGCCACCGTGCGCGGCGAACAGTTGCTGGTCGCCCTGTTCAGCCTGGACCTGGCCGGCGTTCCGCAACCCGCCAACGGCGCCGCCGAGGCCCTGATGGAGACCGGCTGGACCTCCTGACCACCCGCCGACCGGCACTGACCGCCCACCGACCGGGCGCCGACCGACCGATCCCCACTAGATCATTTCCCCGCCGAAAGCAACAACCTGCGCTCGTGATCTGGTGCACAAGCTCACCCCCGTGTTGAATTGCCGCCACAGCGTGGGCCTTTCGCCCTGCCGTCACCATGCGAACGGACCGTGGCGGCCGGGCCTCAGGGCAGGTCCGCGCCCATGCCGGATGGCGCACACAAGGAGGTGGCGTTGTCGGAGCACGGATGGGGCCCGGGCGATCCGCACGGGCGGGGGCGGGGACGGGCGGCAGCGGAGGAGCCGGGCGACACCGTGTGGCGGCTGCGCTCCCGAGGGTGCTGGCAGGAAGCCGCCGAACTGCTGCGCCCGGCCGCCGAACACGACCCCACGGCCGCCCTCGCACGGGCTGAACTCCTCATCGAGCAGTGCCTGTTCACCGCCGCGCACTGGACCCAGGCGGAACAGGCCCTACGACTGGCCGAGGCCCTGGCGGAGGGCACCGAGCAACGCGCGGCCGCCGCCTGCGCCCGCGGCTTCCTGGCGTACCTGGCGAGCGTTCTCGGCCCGCGCGACCGGCTCGACGAGGCGCAGGCCGCACTCGGCCGCACCTCGGCCCTGCTGCCGCCGGACGCACCGGGCCGTCCGCTGCTGGACTTCCGGCGCGGACTGGTCGCCGAGAACCTGCTGGGCGACCGCAGCGCCGCCTGGATCGCCTACCGCCGGGCGCACGAGGGCGCGGGCGAGCGCGGCGACGAACTGCTGCGCTCCTACACCTGGCGGCACCTGGCCGCGCTGGCGCTCGCGCGCGGGGACCGCGGCAACGCCCGGGAGGGGTTCGACGCCTCGCTGCGGCTGCGCGAGCAACTCGGCTTCACCGTGGGGGTCGCGCCGGCGCTCGCGGCGCTCGCCGAGGTGTCCGAGCCCGCCGAGGCCGCGCGGCTGCGCGCCGAGGCCGCCCGGCTGGTACACGCCCTGGGCGGGGTGCCGGTCTGGCTCGCGCGGCAGCTGTCCGCCACGCGCCCGACCTCCGCCCGTGCGCCGGGGCCTCCCCCCGGACGGACGCATCGCCAGTGAGACCCGGGGAACAATCAGCTAAGGTGAGCCTAACCTGTCCGGGGCGAGCAGTGCCCCGGACAGGTCGCCTTGCCGTTCCCCGGGCACCGCCGTGCCCCGGTCCGGCCGGGCCCGGCCGCCGTGACGACCGGGCACCGCCGGGCGGTCCACCGGCGGCCCCGGTCGACCCGATGGGGCCCGCCCATGACCGCGAGCAGCACCCGGCCCGGCCCCGCGCCGCGCGCCCCCCGCACCACCGAGGCGCACGTCCACCGCCCCGCGCCGGACTCCCCCGCCCCCTGCGCGCCGTCGTACCACCGACTGACCGTGCTCACCCCGGTCGTGAGCGTGCGCTGCGCCCCGCCCCGGCGCGGCGACGGCTGGCTGACCGTCGCCGACCTGGCCGCGGACCCCGGGGCCGTGCGCGAGCTGGTCGTCCACGACGCCCGACAGGGCCTCGCCCGCTACCGACGGCCGCTGCGCCCGGACGTGGCGGCCGGCTTCGGGCTGCACCGCTTCGTCTGGCCGGTCTCGCTGCTGTTCACCGTGCCGTGGTTCCTGGAGCGGCGCGTGCCACTGCTCGGCCCGGCGGATGTCTCGGTGCGCCGGGGCCCGGGCTCGGTCGAGCTGACGGTCCGCCCGGAGTCCTTCGCCTGCCTGCCGGAGGACCCGGCGGCCGGCGCGCCGCAGGCCCGTACGGCACCGGGCGAGCCCGCACTGGCCGCCGAACTGCGCGTCGCGCTGGGCGAGTTCCTCGGGCCGGTGCTCACCGCTTTCGGCCCGGAGGTGCGGCGCGGGCCCCGGGTGCTGTGGGCGATGGCCACCGACGCGGTGGTGGAGGGGCTCGGATACGCGGGCGGGCTGCTCGGCGAGCAGGAGCGGGCGCGCGCCGAGCTGACCGCGCTGCTGGCCCCCGGGGAGCCCACCGCGTGCGCGCCCGGCGCGGGCCGGTGCTCCGCTCCCGCCCCAGCCCCCTTCACCCCGGGCGCCGGTTTCGCGGACCCGGCGCCCGGCCGCTCCCGTGCTCCCGATGGTCCGACGGAGGGCGCGGTCGGCGCTTCGGACACCGACCGAGCCCGGGCCAGCTGCTGCCTCGTGTACACCGTGGAACCCGAGGACATGTGCGGCGGCTGCCCCCGGATCCGGCGGCGCCGAGCCGCGCCGCCGCCCGTCACGCCGGATTGACGGAAATCCGTCCGATTTCGAATCCGAAAAGCCCGCCATTCCGGGAACAATCCGCACCGCATTGATACGACAATGCGCTTTTCGCCGGATCAGACATCCCTCTCCTCAGCGCATTGACAGTGAATCAGCCGTTTCCCCGCCGAGCATCCGCCATGATGGTCCCCGCCATCACGACACAGGAACGCGACGCAGGAAAGCGAGGCTGGTTCCGGCGATGAAATTGTCCGACATACCGCTCGGTTGGGCCGTCACCGGGGTTGCTGGGCTACTGGTCAGCGCGCTCCTGGTGGCCCTGGCCCGGAGCCGGGGGTCCGCTCCCGCCGCCGGCGCGGATTCCTGGGAGCGTTCCGAGGAACGGCGCCGCCACAAGGAATCCCTGTACGGCGCGGCCTCGTACACGCTGCTGTTCTGCTGCGCCGGCGTCGCCGCCGCGCTGTCCTTCCACGGGCTGGTCGGCTTCGGCGTGCAGAACCTCGGCCTCTCCGGCGGCTGGGAGTACCTCGTCCCGTTCGGGCTCGACGGCGCCGCGATGTTCTGCTCGGTGCTCGCCGTGCGCGAGGCCAGCCACGGCGACGCCGCACTCGGCTCCCGGCTGCTGGTCTGGCTGTTCGCCGGCGCCTCCGCCTGGTTCAACTGGGTGCACGCCCCCCGCGGCTTCGGCCACGCCGGCGCCCCGCAGTTCTTCTCCGGCATGTCGCTGTCCGCGGCGGTCCTGTTCGACCGGGCGCTCAAGCAGACCCGCCGGGCCGCGCTGCGCGAACAGGGCCTGGTGCCCCGCCCGTTGCCGCAGATCCGCATCGTCCGCTGGCTGCGCGCCCCGCGCGAGACCTACGCCGCCTGGTCGCTGATGCTGCTGGAGGGTGTGCGCAGCCTGGACGAGGCGGTGGACGAGGTCCGCGAGGACAAGCGGGAACGCACCCTGGACAAGGAACGCCGCAAGCTGGCGGGCCGCCGCGAGCGGGCCGAGATCCGGGCGATCAACCGCAGCGGCGGCCACTGGCGCGGACGCGGTGGCGCCGCACGGCAGTTGGAGTCCGGCTCGGAGCCCGCCATAGCCGGCGGGCCCGGGGCGGAGCGGCCCGAGGCCGGCGCCGCCGGGCCCTGCGGGGACGGGCCGCACGAGGTCGGCGCGGCCGAGGGCGCCGTCGTCCAGCCGGGCCTGCCGGCCCGTCCGGAGCGGCGCACCATCGACCTCACCGCGGACGAGGACACCGTCACCCTGCCGCGGCTGGACTCGCTGGAGCGCAAGCTCAAGGACCTGGAGCAGCAGTTCGGCTGACGGCGGCTCGGCTGACGGCGGTCGGGCCGAACAGCGGTCGTGCCGACGGCGGTTCGGCTGAGCACCTCCACCGGGGTCAGGACCAGACACCGGGCGTCAGGACGACCGCCGCGCCGGCGCCGAGGAGTCGGCCCGCGCCCGGCGGCAGGGGGACGGGGACCGCGTCCTGGTCGTGGTCGAGCGGGCCGGCGCCGACCGGGTCCCGGTCGGCGATCGCGCCGGGCAGCTCGGAGTTCCAGGCCGCCCAGATCCGCAACTCACCCTCGGGGTCGTCGTTCTCGTGCCCCACGTCGACGATCAGGACGTCGTCCCAGTCCGCCGTCCGGGCGAGGTGGTCGCGCCAGGACAGCACCCCGTGCTCCTCGGTCAGCCGGGAGACCCGCAGGTGCAGCGCGTAGCGGGACGGGAGCGAGACCGGCCCGTCGGTGCCATCGGCGGGCATGGTCAGCGGATCGAGCAGGAAGACGGTGGTGAGCGGGACGCAGTCGCCGTCGGGGTCGGGCTCCAGCGCGACCGGGCAGTAGTGCGCCGCCAGCTGCTGGTCCGTCACCACCGGCAGTCCGCGGATCGACAGCTGCAGCTCGCCCTGCCGGAACGACCGGCGGCCGTCGGTCGCGGGCGGGCCTGGCTCCAGGCCCGAGAGGGCGACCGCCACCCGCTTGCGGCCGAACAGGAAGCGGCGCAGGTTCTGGTACCCCTCCTCGGAGTTGACCAGGCCGAAACGACCCGAGTGCGAACGGTGGATGTAGGCGCGGTGCGCACCGTCGACGCAGGCGTTGCCGATCGCCACCAGGCCGTCGCTCTGCGGGCCGACCACCTTCTGGGCCAGGCCGTAGTCGCCGGCGTCGGTGCCGATCACACAGAAGACCCGGTCGGTGTCGAAGTCCTCGGGCGGGATCCGATCGGCCCGCCAGCCGTCCGGGGCCTCGGTGCCGTACTCGACCCCCGGCACCAGGTAGCCGTACATCTTCTCCGGCGAGAAGATGTCGGACCCGACCGGGCCGAGGTCCTCCATGAACTCGTCGAGCAGGCCGTCGCCGACGGCGAAGCCGATCCCGCCGTGCGGGGTGCCGTAGGTGAACAGCTTGTCGACCAGGTCCTTGCCGGGGACGGTCGGCCGGAAGTCCCCGAGGCTGTCGTAGGACCACTTCTGGAGCATGCTGCGGCAGATCAGGCCGCCCATCGAGTGGGCGATCAGGTCGACCTTGTCCGAGCCGGTCTTCTCCCGGACCAGCTGGACGAGTTCGTACAGGTCGCGGGCCGCCGCCTCGATGTCGAAGTCGGCGGCCCGCTTGCCGAAGGTGTCGGCGGAGGCGTCGTAGAAGCGGTGGACCCAGACGGTCGCCGGGTCCACCGACCCGGCCGCGCAGGACTGCAGGTAGGCCCTGGGGTCACCGGACGTCAGCGGGTGGTAGCCGTCGTCGGCGAAGAGCCGGAGCAACGGGCTCTCGAACTGGTAGTACTGGGGGTTGCCGTCGCCGCCGACCCGGATGTGGGTCGAGCCGGTGTTGAATCCGTAGAAGGGGTCGTCCACCTGCTTGTCGATGCCGCTGGTACCGCCGGCGAAGCCGCGGACGTAGATCAGCGGGAGGCGGGCGGGGCCGTCGGTGGCGTAGCGGGGCGCGGCCGGCTCCTGGTGCGGGGGCGGCAGCGGGAGGGTGGGTGACTCGGCGGCTCGGTCGTCCCTGTGGTGACGGAAGATCGACACCATGGCGTGATCCTCGGGTACGGCGATGGTCATGGCTGCCCGCCTCACGTCGGCGAGCCCGGGCCACTCGCCATCGCCGGCTGCCGGGACGCGCCGGGGCGCGTGACCTGCCTTCAGGTTCGCAGACGCGACCGCCGCGCGCACCCGCTGCGCCGACGCGTGGACGACCGCCGTCGCGGCGCGACCGGACGACTCCGGACGGCAACGACCGCGACGACGGCGACGGCCGCGACGACCCGGCGGGATCTACGCCGCGCTCGCCCCGCTGAGTTCGAACCACATCCGCTTGCCGGAGCCGCGCGGCTCCACGCCCCAGGCGTCCGCCAGCGCCTCGACCAGCATCAGGCCGCGCCCGGAGGAGGCCTGCTCCCCCGGCGTGCGGCGGGTGGGCCACAGGTCGGACTCGTCCTCCACCTCGACCCGCAGCCGGGCCCGGCCGCCGTCCGAGGCCGACTCGCGGTAGAGCCGGGCGGTGAACATGGCGTCCCGGTCGGTGTGCCGGATGGCGTTGGTGACCAGCTCGGAGGAGAGCAGCTCGGCGGTGTCGATGAACTCGGCGACACCCCAGCGGCGCAGCGCGTCGCGCAGTTCGGCGCGGACCTCGGCGATCCTCGCCAGGTCGGCCTGGCCGATCCGGCGGCGCAGCTGCTGGGTGGTGACCCCGCCCGCCGGACCGTCCCAGCGCAGGAGCAGCAGCGCTATGTCGTCCTCGCGCTCGCTGGAGTCGGCGGCCTGGGAGGCGATCCGGTCGGCCAGGTCCTCCAGCGGGTCGCGGACCGCCTCCTCGGGGGCCGGCAGCGGACGGGCGAGCGCGCGGGTGAGCCGGCCGATGCCCTCGTCCAGGTCCATGCCGCGTGCCTCGACCAGGCCGTCGGTGCACAGCAGCACGGTCTCGCCCGGGTCCAGGCTGAACCGGGTGACCCGGTACTCCTGGTCCGGGTCGATGCCCAGCGGCAGCCCGCCGGCCACCGGCACGGGGGCGGCGGTGCCGTCCGCGCGGCGCACCACCGGGTCGAGGTGGCCGGCCCGCACCGCGTAGACCACGCCGTAGTCCACGTTGACCTCGGCGTAGGTGCAGGTCGCGAAGTGGTCGGTGTCCAGGTCGGCGAGGAAGCGGGAGGCGCGGGCCATCACCGCGGCGGGCGGGTGGCCCTCGGCGGCGTAGGCGCGCAGCGCGATCCGCAGCTGGCCCATGATGCCCGCGGCGTGCACGTCGTGGCCCTGGACGTCGCCGATCACCAGGCCGACGTGGCCGCCGGGCAGCGGCACCACGTCGTACCAGTCGCCGCCGATCTGCAGACCGGAGCCGGCCGCGAGGTAGCGCACGGCGGTGGTCACGCCGGGGATGGAGGGGACGGTGCGCGGCAGCATCACCCGCTGCAGGCTCGCCGCCAGCTCGTGCTCGGCGTCGTGCAGCCGGGCCCGGGCCAGCGACTGGGCGACCAGCCCGCCCAGGGTGGTCAGCAGGGTCCGCTCCTCGGCGTCCAGTTCGCGCTCGTCGTCGAAGCTGACCACGCAGACGCCGATCGCCCGGCCGCTGGCCACCAGCGGCAGGTAGGCCCAGGAGCCGCGGCCGGTGCGGCTGGTCCGCTCCCAGACGTCGGCGTGGCGCTCGCGGAACTCCTCGCGGTTGGAGACGAAGACCGGGGCGCGGTGCTTCAGCGCCTCGGCGGCCGGGTGGCCGGGCGGCAGCACGGCGCGGTCCCAGACCGCGAGCGCCTCGGAGTGGTAGCCGGAGGCGCCGAGGATCTGCGCCCGGCCGGCCTCGAAGGAGGCGAGCACCAGGCCGTCCGGCGGCAGTCCGGGCAGCGGCAGCTCGGTGAAGACCCGGGCCACGTCCCGGACGGTGACGGCCTCGGACAGGGCGCGGGCGGCCTCCTTGATGAAGCGGGAGCGCTCCTCGCGCAGCAGGGCGAGCCGGTCGGCGCGGTCGCGCTTGTGCAGTTCGACGGTGGCGTCCCAGACGAAGCCGACCATCCGGGAGGCGCGGCCGAAGGCGTCCGCGAGCACCCGGCCGCGGAAGCGCACCGCGCGCATGCTGCCGTTCGGCCCGACGGTGCGGTAGTAGGCGCCGCACTGGCCCAGTTCGGTCACGGCGCGCTCGACCCGGCGGCGCACCACGGGCGCGTCCTCGGGGTGCAGCAGGGACAGGAAGGAGGCGGCGGTGCGGTCGAAGCGGCCGCGCTCGACGTCGTCCAGGCCGATGATCGCGCAGGCGCGCTGGTCACCCTCCAGGACGTCGCGACGGATGTCCCAGTCGAAGGAGCCGATGCCGTTGGCGGCCATCGCGGGCTCCAGCCAGTCCGGCATGGAGTCGGCCGTGGCGGGCGGCAGTCCGCCGGACAGCACGGGGGCCAGCCGTCCGGCGGCGAGTCCGGGGGGCGTGCGCAGCGGGTTCCGACGGGAGGCCTGCGCGGGCGGGCGGGCGGCGGGCAGCGGCTCCACGGCGGACGCGCCGGGAGGAAGCGCCGGCCCCGGCGACTCGGGCTCAGTGGGCATGCTGCTCCTGCCGCTGCCGTGGCGGACCGCGCCGACCGTCCGGACGGGCCGCGTGGCGATGTGATGGGTCGTGCTGGATCGGTCGGTGCCGACGGACGGTGGTCAGTCGAGGTTCGGTCTCCCCGCTGCTTCCCGCACGTGGACACACATTCCCACCATCCTGGCCAATGTTCGGCCGAGCGGCAATGGCAACGGGCCGGAAATCTTGCGTTCCGCCTTCTGTTCAGAGCTTGCTTCGAGAACGGATCAATCGATGACGAACAATCGTGTGGACGGCGGGTACGAGTGGCGGCGCGGCGAGCGGTCCGACGAGCGCCGACGAGCGGTCCAACGGTCGGCCCGACGATCGGGCCGACGGTCGGCACGGCACGGGACCCGTGGTGGGGCCTCAGGGCATCGCGAGCTCGAACCAGGTGACCTTGCCGTCGCCCCTCAGCTGCACTCCCCAGGAGTCCGCGAGCGCCTCCACCAGCAGGAGGCCGCGCCCCGAGGTCGCGTACTCGGCGTCCGGATCGCGGCGGCGCCCGGGCAGCCGGCTCGCACCGTCCTGCACCTCGACCCGCAGCCGGCTGTCCGAACCGAGCACCGCGTCGAAGACCGCGCCCTTGCCGGTGTGCAGCAGCGCGTTGGTGACCAGCTCGGAGGAGAGCAGCTCGGCGGTGTCGGACAGCTCCGGCACCCCCCAGTGGCTCAGCGCCGTGCGCAGCCGGTGCCGGACCGCGCCGACCGCGACCAGGTCGGCCGGGTCGAGCGTCAGGTGCAGCCGGTGGTGCAACGCGCAGCCGGGCGCGGAGGCGCCCGACACGGTCGTCCCGGTGCCGGTGGCCGGGCCCTGGGCCTGTCCGGCCCGGTAGGTGTCGCCCGAACTCGTCCGCTGCCGCGGGAATCGCGACTGACCGTCCATCAACACATGCCCCCGCCCTCAAATCCGGGCCCCCGCCTCCGGATCCCCCGCCGGCCGGGTGGCCCCCTCGTTCTGACCACCCATCCTCATGCCCAGTTGACGGCGTTTGCAACAGTGTGCGTCCGATCACGTGGGGTGAAAGGGGCACGGGGAGGTTCACGTGATCCAACTGCCCGCGCCGGACAGGTTTGCGAAGCGCAGAGGCAGTTTTCGAGGCCGCCCCCACCCGATCCCGCGCACACCCGGCGCCCGTCCGGACCGCGCGCCCGGACACGCGCCCCCTCCTCCGCCACCGCCGCGCGCCGGATCCCGACACCCGCCCTCACCGCCGCCGCCCGCCCGACAGGCCGGACCCGGTCGGAGCGGCAACGCTGGACAGGGCGGCCCGGTCCGGGTTCAATGGCTCCGAGATGTTTGAACGACGTTCTAACGATGGTCCGAACATCACCCCATAAGCCCCCGGCCCCGAGCCGGCCCCTCTCCCGGCGACGAGCGAGCGAGGAACCGTGCGACTGACCCCCACCGAGCGGGACCGGCTGCTGATCTTCACAGCAGCCGAGCTGGCCCGTGCCCGCCGCGCCCGGGGCGTACGCCTCAACATCCCCGAGGCGACCGCCCTGATCGCGGACACCGTCTGCGAGGCCGCCCGCGACGGCCTGCGCCTGGCCGAGGCCATCGAGGCCGGCCGCTCCGTCCTGACCGCCGACGACGTGCTGCCCGGCGTGCCGGACGTGGTCACCGTCGTCCAGGTCGAGGCCGTGTTCGAGGACGGCACCCGCCTCGCCGTCGTCAACGACCCCTTCAAGGGCGCCGGCTCACTCGGCGACGAGGCCCCCGGCGGCGCGCTGATCGGCGACGGCGCCGGCTACGACCCGGTCGAGGAGACGCTGCTGATCGCCGTCCACAACACCTCCGGGGTGCCGATCTCGGTCACCTCGCACTTCCACTTCTTCGAGGCCAACCCGCGCCTGGCCTTCGACCGCGCCGCCGCCTACGGCACCCACCTGGCCGTCCCGGCCGGCTCCTCGGTGCGCTTCGACCCGGGCGCCACCGTCGAGGTCGGCCTGGTGCCGATCGGCGGCGAGCGGGTCGCGATCGGCTTCGCGGGGCTCGTGGACGGCCCGCTGGACGCGCCCGGCGCGAAGGAGGCCGCCCTCGCGAAGGCCCGCGCGACCGGCTACCTGACCAGCTTCGACGACACGGAGGTGCCCTCATGACGGCGATCAGCCCCCACGACTACATCTCCGTCCACGGCCCGCGCGCCGGGGACCGGATCCGGCTCGGCGACAGCGGCCTGATCGTCCGGGTCGAGTCCGACTCCCAGGCGCCCGGCGACGAGTTCCTGGCCGGCTTCGGCAAGACCGCCCGCGACGGCCTGCACCTCAAGCCGGCCGCCGTCCGCGACACCTGCGACGTCGTGATCAGCAACGTGCTGGTGATCGACGCGATCCAGGGCATCCGCAAGACGTCCATCGGCCTGATCGGCGGCCGGATCGCCTCGATCGGCCGGGCCGGCAACCCGGACACCCTCGACGGCGTGGACGTGGTCGTCGGCACCGGCACCACGATCGTCTCCGGCGAGGGCATGATCGCCACCGCCGGCGCCATCGACACCCACGTCCACCTGCTCTCGCCGCGGATCATGGAGGCTTCGCTCGCCTCCGGCGTCACCACGATCATCGGCCAGGAGTTCGGCCCGGTCTGGGGCGTGGGCGTCAACTCGCCCTGGGCGCTGCGCCACGCGTTCAACGCCTTCGACGCCTGGCCCGTCAACATCGGCTTCCTGGGCCGCGGTTCGTCCTCCGACGAGGCCCCGCTGATCGAGGCGCTGGCCGAGGGCGGCGCCTCCGGCTTCAAGGTGCACGAGGACATGGGCGCCCACACCCGCGCCCTGGACACCGCGCTGCGGGTCGCCGAGGAGTACGACGTCCAGGTCGCCCTGCACACCGACGGCCTGAACGAGTGCCTCTCCGTCGAGGACACCCTGAAGGTGCTGGAGGGCCGGACCATCCACGCCTTCCACATCGAGGGCTGCGGCGGCGGCCACGTCCCCAACGTGCTGAAGATGGCGGGCGTGCCGAACGTCATCGGCTCCTCCACCAACCCCACCCTGCCCTTCGGCCGGGACGCGCTGGGCGAGCACTTCGGCATGATCGTCTCCGCGCACGACCTCAAGGTCGACCTGCCCGGCGACGCCGCGATGGCCCGCGACCGCATCCGGGCCGGCACCATGGGCGCCGAGGACGTGCTGCACGACCTCGGGGTCATCGGCATCACCTCCTCCGACGCCCAGGGCATGGGCCGGGCCGGCGAGACGGTGCGCCGCACCTTCGCCATGGCCGGCAAGATGAAGGCCGAACTCGGCCCGCTGGACGGCACCGGCTCGTACGGCACCACCGACAGCGGCGACGACAACGAGCGCGTGCTGCGCTACATCGCCAAGCTGACCATCAACCCGGCCATCGCGCACGGCCTCTCGCACGAGGTCGGCTCGATCGAGGTCGGCAAGCTCGCCGACATCGTGCTCTGGCGCCCGGACCACTTCGGTGCCAAGCCGCAGCTCGTCCTCAAGGCCGGGTTCCCCGCGTACGGTGTGGTCGGCGACCCCAACGCCTCCACCGACCGCTGCGAACCGCTCGTCCTGGGGCCGCAGTTCGGCGCCCACGGCGCCACCGCCGCCGACATCTCGGTGGCCTTCGTCGCCCAGGCCGCCGCCGACGGCGCCTACCTCGACCGCCCCGCCGACGGGCTGCCCACCCGCCGCCGCCGCGTCGGTGTCCGCGGCACCCGCGGCATCGGGCCCCGCGACATGGTGCGCAACGCCCGCGTCGGCCAGGTCGAGGTCACCGAGACCGGACTGGTCTCGCTGGACGGCTCGCCGCTGCGCTCCGAGCCCGCCGACAGCGTCTCCCTCAGCCGCCTCTACTTCCTCTGATCCTCCCCTCAAGGACCTGATGATGACCACCCCCACGCCCGCCTCCCTCGGCTACCGGATGCCCGCCGAGTGGCACCCCCACGACCGCACCTGGATGGCCTTCCCGACCACCAACCCCACCTTCGACGGCCCCGAGCAGCTGCACGCGGCCCGCGAGGCCTGGGCCGCCGTCGCCGACACCATCGTCCGCTACGAGCCGGTGACGCTGATCGTCAACACCGGTGAGACGGCGGACGCCCGCCGGTACGTCTCCGAGCAGGTCGAGATCGTCGAGCGCCCGCTCAACGACGCCTGGATGCGCGACATCGGTCCGTCCTTCCTGATCGACGGCAAGGGCTCGGTCGCCGCCGCCGACTGGATCTTCAACGGCTGGGGCGCGCAGTCCTGGGCCCGCTGGGACAAGGACCAGCACATCGCCGAGCACATCGGCGAGCTGACGGGCGTCCAGCGCTTCGCCTCCCGGCTGATCAACGAGGGCGGCGGCATCCACGTCGACGGCGAGGGCACGGTGCTGGTCACCGAGACCGTCCAGCTGGGCGAGGGCCGCAACGCCGACTGGACCAAGGAGGAGGTCGAGACCGAGCTGCACGCCTTCCTCGGCACCACCAAGGCGATCTGGCTGCCGCGCGGGCTCACCCGCGACTACGACGAGTTCGGCACCCGCGGCCACATCGACATCGTCGCCTCCTTCGTGCGCCCCGGCGTCGTGGTCGCCCACGTCCAGCCCGACCCGTCCCACCCGGACCACGAGGTCTGCCGGGAGCTGGTCGCCGTCCTGCGCGCCGCCACCGACGCCCAGGGCCGCTCGCTGGAGGTCATCGAACTGCCCGCCCCCACCGTCCTGTTGGACGAGGACGGCGGGCCGGTCGACTACTCCTACATCAACCACTACGTGGCCAACGGTGCCGTCGTGCTGTGCGCCTTCGCCGACCCGCGCGACCAGGAGGCCGCCGACATCCTCGCCAAGGCCTACCCGGGCCGCACCGTCGAACTCGTCGACGCCCGGGAGATCTTCGCCAACGGTGGCGGTATCCACTGCATCACCCAGCAGCAGCCGAAGGCGCTCTGACATCCACCCCGGGCGGGAGCCGCGCGCTCCCGCCCGGGTAGCCTTCTGAGCTCCGCACCACCGAGGGAGAGCACTGCACATGGCGGACGCCCGCCCGCGCCGGTCGGCGCGCCCCCGCGAGGAGGTCTTCGCCACCGCCCGGGCCGCGATCGCCGAACACGGGCTCGCCAAGCTCACCATGGCCGGGCTCGGCAAGCAGCTCCAGATGAGCGCCGGACACCTGCTCTACTACTTCGGCAGCAAGGACCAGCTGCTGCTGGAGACCCTGCGCTGGAGCGAGGACCAGCTCGGCGCCCGCCGCCGCGAGGCCCTCGCCGACCACGCCCTCGACCCCTGGCGGCGCCTCGACGCCTACCTGCGCCTCTACCTGCCCGAGGGGCCCGGCGACCCGCGCTGGATCCTCTGGGTCGAGGTGTGGGGCCGCTCCCCCGCCAGCGCCGAGATCCGCCAGGGCCAGCAGGAGATCGAGTCCCCCTGGCAGGCCGACCTGGTCGCCCTCATCGAGGAGGGCACCGCCGGCGGCCACTTCACCCCCGGCCCCGCGGCCGACCGCGCCCTCCAACTGCGCTCCCTGCTCGACGGCCTCGCCGTCCCCATCGCCATCGGCCTGCCCGACGCCGGCCGGCCCGCCGCCCTCGACCAGGCCACCGCGGTCGCGACCATCCTGCTGCGGGCCTGAGGCACCGACTGGGCCCACCCGCGCGAGAAGTCGGACCGGCCGACTTCTGGTGCAGAACCGGTCCGCCCGCGTACGCCCTGCCCCAAGCCGCACCCCCCGCTCGGAAGTCGACATGAGACGGCCACGGCGTCCGGGGGTGGCGGGAAACGGGCACAGATCCGGTTGCGCCAGAAGTCGGATGGGCCGACTTCTGGCGCACGGGCACCGACTCACTCGGTCCAGACCGCGGCCGCCGTACGGTCGTCGGCGTAGCCCTTGGCGCGGACCTGGACCTGGCGCAGGAAGTCGACCGTGCCCGGCGGGTGGGGGTGCGCCCAGTGGGCGGACAGGAAATGGGCCACGGCGGGCTCGTCCGCGATCGGGGCGGCCAGGCCCGGGGTGCAGAGCAGCAGGATGTCACCGGGGGTGGCCGGAACCAGCCGGAAGCGGAACGGGCGCGGATCCGGTACCGGGGCGTCCGGCACCGGCGGCTGACCGTCCGGGTGGTGGAGCAACCGGGCCGCGTAGGCGTCGATCCAGTGGCCCGAACGCAACAGGTACAGCCCGCCCGGGCCGACCCCGAAGGCCGCGCGGTAGCCCGCCGCCGGGTCCAGCGACAGCATCAGGCAGTGCAGCGAGGCCGGGGACGGCGCGTCGTCCCCCTCGGCCCGGGGCACCAGCGCGCGCAGCGGGGCGGCGGCGCTGGTGGCCAGGCGCTGCAGGCCGTAGCGCAGCCGGTCCCGGGCGCCGTCTCGCAGATCGGCGGCCAGGCCCACCCGGCTGCGCCCGATCGCGGCCGCGAGCTGACGGCTGGCCTCGCCGGTGGCGGCGGCGACGGCCCCCGCGGCGAGTGTCCCCTCCTCGGCGCCGCTCGTACGGTCGAAGCCCGCGAGGACGGCGAGCAGCAGCCCGTCGGGGCCGTCGCCGAACCTGGTCACCAGCAGGCTGTCGCGGCGCGGCTCGCCCCGGTAGCGGGCGGAGTCGCCCCGGACGGAGACGGCTCGCAACACGGTGTTCCCATACTGGGCGCCCTCCAGCGCGGTGTCCGGGACGACCGCGCCGAGCGAGCCGGGGTCCGCCTCCGGTACGGCGGTGGGCTCGGGCCCGTAGGTCGGGGGGCGCTCGCCGACGTGCGGGACGGCGGGGTCGGTGTCGGTGCGCTGGGTGCGGATGGCCAGGCGGGGGTCGGGGACGGCGGGTGCGGGCTCGGGGTCGGGCTGGGGGGCGTGGTCGGGCTCAGGTTCGGGGGTGGGGGGCTTGGTGGCGGCCGGGGGTTCGGGGGTGGAGGCGGGCGCGGGTTCCGGCTCGGGGGCGGGTTCCGGCTCGGGGGCGGGTTCCGGCTCGGGGGCGGGTTCCTCGGCGGCCGGGGGTTCGGGAGCGGGCCCGGGCTCCGGCTCGGCGGCGGGGGCCGGGGCAGGCTTCTCCAGGGAGACCGGGGTGGGCGGTTCCTCGGGCTCGGGCTCGGCCACCGGTTCGGGCTTGGCCTGTTCGGCACCGGCCTCCGGCACGGGCGCGGCCTCGGACGCAGGCACAGCCACGGCCTCGGCCTCGGCTTCGGTCTCGGTCTCGGTCTCGGTCTCGGCCGCGCGCTCCGCCCAGGGCGCATCGGAGGCGAAGGACGGGGCGGGAAACTGGTGGGTCTCGGTCGAGGTGCGTTGGCGCCCTGGCCCGTCGGTCCCCCCGGTCCCCTCGCTCCCCCCGGTCCCCTCGATCACGCCGATCGCGGTGTCGAACCAGTCGTCGATGCTGTCCCGCGCCACCGCAGGCTCGGGCTCGGGCTCGGGCTCGGGCTCCGCGACGGTCTCCGGCTCCGGCTCCGCCGTGCGCTGCTGCCCGATCAGCCCGACCGCCGTGTCGAACCAGTCGTCCACGCTGCCGTCGCCAGGGTCGGCGTGCGGGGTGTCGGGGAGGGTGCCCGCCGGGCCGTCATAGACCGTGTCCCACCAGCCGTCGCCCGGCCGGGGCGGCTGTGCGGGTGCACCCTGCTTGCTCATCTGGCGGCTCCTGGTCGGTCCGTGGTCGCGCCGCCCCCGGCGGGGCCGGACTGGCGTCATTGTCTCCAAGTGCAACGACGCTGTCCGGCTTTCGGCGACAACCGGTCACCGACCGGATCATCCCGGCCACCTCGCTCACCAGCCGGTTCTCCGAGGCGCGGCCGGGCGGCGACGGGGCGGCGGCGCGACGGCGGCGGGGCCCTCGCGGGGCCGTCAGCACGCCGTCCGTTTCCGTTCCGTCCGTGCTTGCCGGATGTGCCCCGAGCAGGGCGTTTCCTGGACATTGCGGGGCATCGGCCGCCGAAAATGGGGGCCGAGGAGGGGCATCGCTTCACCCGTTCGGCTGATTAAATGTGCGCATGACCGCGTCGGCCCCCAGCTCGCCCCGACCGGGGAGGGCCGCACCGGCGGGCCGCCCGGCGGGTGCGCTGTTGGTCCTGCTGCTGGTCGCCCTGCTGACGGCGCTGCCCTGTGCGGGTCAGTCGAGCGCGTTGGACGCTCCCGTCCATCCGGCGCCGGCCCCGGTCAGCGCCGTGTCGGTGGTCAGCGCTGCCGAGGCCACCGCGGCCACTCCCCACGCCGGCCACGCCGCCAGGGCGTCCCAGCACCACCAGCGGCTCGCCGTGGAGCAGGACCACTGGATCCTGTGCACCGCCGACGGCCAGCCGCCGCACGACAACGGCTGCTCCAGCCACCCGTTCTGCCCGCAGGACGCGCAACTGCCGAACCCGCCGCCGCAACCGCAGCCCGCCGTCTCACCCCTCACCGCGCCGGCGCCCGAGGCGCTGCCCCGCGTGGTGCCCGCGGGACTGCTGGACGGCCCGCACCCGGCACCCGATCTGCACGAACTCCAGGTCCACCGGTCCTGAGCGGAACCCACCGCCGACGCTGCCCGTCGGCGGGTCCGCCCCACCCCACCACAGCCGACCGCCGTCGCCACCAGCCGTGCGCGGCGGGGACAAGGACAACCATCATGGGTTCCGCCTCGAAGCAGTCCAACAAGCCCGGCGGCAAGAACGTCGCCGACCGCCGTACGCGCATCGCCGAGCTGCGCGCCGCCGAGCAGCGCCGCGACCGCCGCAACAAGGTCATCGCCTCGGTCGCGGCCGGTGTGCTGGTGATCGGCGCGATCGCCACCGGTACCTGGATCGTCATGGACCAGAACCAGAAGAAGAAGGACAGGGAGGCCGCCGCCAACGCGGACATCCCGGGCGTGAAGACCTTCGGCGACCTGAGCCGCAACCACGTCAAGGAAAAGGTCAACTACCCGATGACCCCGCCGGTCGGCGGTGACCACAACGCGGTCTGGCTGGACTGCATGGGCCACGTCTACGACCAGCCGGTCGAGAACGAGCGCGCCGTCCACTCGCTGGAGCACGGCGCGGTCTGGGTGACGTACAACGGCAAGGCCACCCCGGAGGACATCAAGACCCTCTCCGACAAGGTCAAGAACACCCCGTACTCGCTGATGAGCCCCTACCCGGACGAGCAGGGCACCATCACCCTGAACGCCTGGAGCACCCAGCTGATCGTGGACAGCGCCAGCGACCCGCGGGTGAACCAGTTCTTCACCAAGTACGTCCAGGGCAAGCAGACCCAGGAGCCGGGCGCCTCCTGCACGATGGGGCAGATGTGACCGCCGACGCGACCCGCCCCGAGAAGGCCTCGGCGGCGGACTCCCCGGAGCCGGACCCGACCGGGGAGCCGACGGCCCGTCCCGGCCGCCGGCGGCTGTGGTGGCCGGCGGCGCTGGCCGCCGCGGTGGCGCTGGCACTCGGGGCGCCGGCCCTGGTGGCGAGCGGGACGTCGGCCTCCGGCACGGCCTCGGTGGCCGTCCCGGCGGACGACTCGCCCGAGGCCGGGTTCGCCCGCGACATGGCGACCCACCACCAGCAGGCGGTGGACCTGTCGTTCATCGTCCGGGACCGCACCGGCGACGAGCCGACCCGCACCCTGGCCTTCGACATCATCAACACCCAGGCCAACCAGCGCGGGATGATGACGGGCTGGCTCGACCAGTGGGGACTGTCGCAGCACTCGACCGCCAAGCCGATGGCGTGGATGAAGATGGACCACGACTACGCCGCCCACGACGGTTCGCTCATGCCCGGCATGGCCACCAACGCCCAGATGGCGAAGCTGCGTTCGCTCAGCGGGCGGGACGCCGAGGTGTACTACCTGCAGCTGATGATCGAGCACCACAAGGGCGGCGTCGAGATGGCCCAGGGTTATGTGGACCTGGCGAAGAACGACGTCGAGAAGCGGCTCGCCCAGTCGATGGTGGTCGCCCAGACCTCCGAGATGGAGCTGATGACCGACATGCTCAAGGAGCGCGGCGCCGCCCCCGGCGTCCCCGCGTCCTGACAACTACTGTTCCCCGGACGGCCGGGGAACGTGCTGTTTCCCCGGACGGCCGGGGCGCTGCGGCGGTCCCGTAC
>NZ_JBHVVI010000083.1:0-40143 GCF_042883685.1 Kitasatospora sp. NPDC058190 | reverse complement strand
CACACCCGCGTTGAGCGGCACGGCAACCACCGGAATAGGGCGGCCCCGCGCACTGCGTCCTCGCTAGTGTTATTTCAAAAGGAATCTCCAACCCCAGGAAACCCTGAGGCCGGGGATGTCAACATATCTGGCGTTGACTTTTGGCACGCTGTTGAGTTCTCAAGGAACGGACGCTTCCTTCGGACCGCCTTCCAGCGGGCCCTCCGGGCGCTTCTTTCTTTCGTGTTTCCAGCTTATCAGATGTTTTCCGCTCCGTTTCCGGGGCTTCCTTCATCCAACTCGCCGGTGTCTCCTGGGGCTTGACGCCCCGTCCGACGTTTCAAACTCTAGCCGATCCCCGCTCCGAAAAGCGAATCGACCGCAATCCGATAAAACGTGCACGCCGAATAAGCACCGAGCCGCACCGCGAGAACGCGAAAACGACCGGCACGAACCGGAAGTGGTGTTTCAGAGGATTGGTCGCCCCGGGACCGTCCGCGCAAATGCGTGTCCGGTGCTCCCTGCCGAGCGACTAGAGAACACTACCCCTCTCGGGCGCCTCAGGCAAACCGGTCCCAGGGACGGTCCGGGTGCAGAGCACACGGCCCGGCTTCACGTACTCGCCATTGGGATGGTCGTTGCCCGCGACCCACTGGCGGGCGGTGGCCTCGTCCCGGCCGCCGTCGCGGTGGCGGCGCAGCAGTCGCTCCTCGCGGACGGCGTCGTCGGTGTGGACGTACCAGAGCTCCCGCAGCAGTCGGCGGGCATCCGGCCAGGGGGTGTCGGCGGAGGCTAGGTAGTTGCCCTCGGTGATGACCAGGCGGGTGTGCGGACGCACGATGTGGCGGGCGGCGACCGGCTCGTCCAGGGTGCGGTCGAAGTCGGGGACGTAGATGTCCTGGAAGCGGTCGGCAGCGATGCGGCGCAACAGGGCGAGGTAACCGTGGGCGTCGAAGGTGGCCGGGGCGCCCTTGCGGTGGGTCAGGCCGAGGCGGTCGAGCTGGGCGGCGGAGAGGTGGAAGCCGTCGAGCGGGACGTACGCCGCGGTGCCGGGGCCTTCTACGCGTTCGACCTCGGCGACCAGGTGGCGCGCCAGCGTGGACTTGCCGGCGCCGGGCGGACCGGCAAGTCCGAGGATCGTGCGGGCGTTACTGCCCGGGCCGCGGAGAAATCCGAGGGCAAGGGCGGTGAGGCGGTCCTCGTTCATGGCCGCACCTTACTCACCCGTCCGGGCGCGATGGACGGGTGAGGAGACGCGATGGACGGGTGAGGAGAGGACGGCCAAGGGGAGGACCGCTGGGGGAGGACGGTTCAGGACAGGGCCGGCAGATCCAGCGTGAGGGTGCCGGCGTCGGCGTCCAGCAGTGCGGGGACCCCGAGCGGGACGGTGAGGGTGGACGGGCAGTGGCCGAAGCCCAGTTCCCAGATCACCGGCACGCCGAGGCCGCCGAGGCGGTCGAGCATCACGTCCCGTACGCGTTCGGGACGTCCGCAGCCCTCCCAGGAGCCGAGGGCTATGCCGGCCACGCCGTCGAGGGCGCCGGAGCGGAGGAACTGGGTGAGCAGGCGGTCGAGCTGGTACGGGTGCTCGTTCACGTCTTCGAGGATCAGGATGCTGCCCGCATAGGAGGGGCGGGCGGCGGGCGTGCCGCGCTCGGCGGCGAGGACGTGGACGCATCCTCCGGCGGTGACGCCGCGGGCTCGGCCGGGGACGAGCGCGGTGGCGGTGGACGAGGTGAGGACGGCGGTGGAGGCGGGGTCGAAGAGGGTCCGACGCAGGTGTTCGGCGGTGGGGCCGTCGTCCACGAAGGAGGCGGCGGAGGCCAACGGCCCGTACAGGGTGGCGAGGCCGAGGCGCTGGGCGAAGGCCTCGTGCAGGGAGCTGACGTCGCTGAAGCCGATGAAGGGCTTGGGTCGCGCCGCGCGCATCGCGGTCCAGTCGATCAGGTCGACGATGCGGTGGACGCCGTAGCCGCCGCGGGCGCAGATGACGGCGTCGACGGTGGGGTCGAGCCAGGCGCCCTGGAGGTCGGCGGCGCGGTCCGCGTCCGTACCGGCGAGGTAGCCGAGGGCGGGGTGGGTGTCGAGGACGTGCGGGGCGACGGTGACGCGCAGGCCCCAGGAGCGGAGGATCTCGCAGCCGGCGGTGAGTCGCGCGGGGTCGATCGGGCCGCTGGGGGCGACGACGGCGATGTGGTCGCCGGCGCGCAGGTGCGGCGGGCGGGTCAGTCCCTGACCGGGAGTGGTCGGGTTCTGGTCCATGGGCCGGGCCTTTCGGGGAAGGAGTGGGGCTGCGGGCGGCCTCGGGTGAGGTCGAGGCCGCCCGGTGACGATATGCCCCCGCCTCGACCGGCCGATGTCCACCGGTCGACGGCCCGAGGACTCCGCAGGTCGGGAACCACCCGGGTCGGGGCTCCTCGGGTCGGGCAGCCCCGGACCGGTCGACTGAGGGCTCTTCAGATCGCCCCCATCACCTCCCGCACCTCGGCGAGGGTGGCGTCGGCGATGGCGTTGGCCCGCGCCGCGCCGTCGCGCAGGACCTGCCGCAGGTGGCCGCGGTCGGCGGCGAGTTCGGCGCGGCGGGCACGCAGCGGGCGGAAGTACTCGTTGACCGACTCGATGACGGTGCGCTTGAGCGCGGCGGCGCCGCCGTCACCGATCTCCTCGGCGATCGCCTCGGGGGCACGTTCCTGGCAGAGTGCGGCGAGCAGGACCAGGCCGGACACCTCGGGGCGGTTCGCCGGGTCGTAGCCGATGCGGCGTTCGGCGTCGGTCTTGGCACCGCGGATGATCCGGGCGGTCTCGTCCTCGGTGGCGCCGAGGGGGACGGCGTTGCCTCGGCTCTTGCTCATCTTGCCGCCGTCGGTGCCGAGCAGCATCGGAGCGTCGGAGAGCAGCGCCTTGGGCCGGGGGAAGACGGCGCTGCCGTCGGCGTGCGGGTAACGCTCGTTGAAACGGCGGGCGACGGTGCGGGCGACTTCGAGGTGGGGCAGCTGGTCCTGGCCGACCGGGACGAGGTCGGCTTTGCAGAACAGGATGTCGGCGGCCTGGTGGACGGGATAGGTGAACATCAGTCCGTTGACGGCTGCCTGGCTGGAGTGGGCGATCTCGTCCTTGACGGTGGGGTTGCGGCTCAGTTCGGCGACGCTGACCAAGCTGAGGAAGGGCAGCAGCAGCTGGTTGAGGGCGGGGACGGCGCTGTGCGCGAAGATCGTGGCGCAGTCGGGGTCGAGGCCGGCCGCGAGGTAGTCGAGGACGAGGTTCTCGGTGTGCTCGGCGAGCCGGTCGGCGAGGTCCCGGTCGGTGATGACCTGGTAGTCGGCGACCAGCACGAACATCTCGACGCCCCGGTCCTGGAGGCGGACGCGGTTCTGCAGGGTGCCGAAGTAGTGGCCGAGGTGGAGCGGGCCGGTGGGGCGGTCACCGGTGAGGACGCGGTGGGCGGCCGGGTCGGCGATCGGGTCCGAGGCGGTCAGGTCGGACACGACGGTGGCGGTGGTCATCGGGATTCTCCCTCGGTACGGCGGTGGTGTCGGCCGTCCGGGGCGAGGGGCCCGTCCCGCGGGGGAAACGCAGCAGGGCCGTCCATCCCGGACGGCCCTGGTCAGGCGAATGAGGTGGCCGTCCTAGGACGGCCACCAGCACAGGCCCGTGAAGCGCTTCATGCGTTCAACGATAGCGGCACTTCGTCGGCGGCACCGGCCTTTGCCGGTATCAGCCCTCGCCCCCGACGGCACCGGTCTTTGCCGACACGATGACTTTTGACTCCCCGACAAGCTCCCCCTACCGGGGTCACGGCGAGCGGCGGGATAGGTTTGCCTCACCTAACCATGATCGACCTGTCCCGACCCGTGAAGGAGCGTCGCGTGGCCCCCGACTCCGACGGCCCGACCCTCGTCCCCCGCACCCCCACTCGCCGCCGCTTCCTCACCGTCGGGGTCGCCGGCGCCGTCGTGCTCGGCCTCGACGGGCTGCTCGCCGCCTGCGGCGGATCGGGCGGGACCGGCGGCAGCGGCACGCGCCCGGGCGGCGGCTCGTCGCCGGACCAGAAGTCGGTCAAGCAGGGCGGCGACGACTACGCCACCGTGATCGAGAAGATGACGGGCTTCGGCACCGACGCCGCCCCCGGCGTCTACCCGCGCACCGTCAAGCACGCGATGGGCGAGACCGTCATCCCGGCCAAGCCCACCCGGGTCGTGGTGCTGGACACCGGCGAGCTGGACAACGTCGTCTCGCTCGGCATCCAGCCGGTCGGCGTCGTCCACACCGACGCCTCCAAGTCCCTGCCGCCCTACCTCAAGGACAAGGCCGGCAACCCCGCCGCCGTCGGCACCATCAACAGTCTCAACCTGGAGGCGATCGCCGCGCTCAAGCCCGATCTGATCCTCGGCAGCCAGCTACGCGCCCAGGACCAGTACGCACAGCTGTCCAAGATCGCACCGACCGTCTTCTCACTGCGCCCCGGCTACCCCTGGAAGCAGAACTTCCTGCTCAACGCCAGCCCGTTCGGCCTGGAGGCCGAGGCCAGGGCGCAGCTCGACGCGTACCGGGCGGCCGCCGCCGCGATCGGCGCCGAGCTCGGCGACAAGCGGCCCACCATCACTCCGCTGCGCTTCATGCCGGGCCGCACCAGGCTCTACGCCGAGCTGTCCTTCATCGGCACCATCCTGACCGACGTTCCGCTGCCGCAGCCGAAGATCGAGCAGGTCAAGGAACTCGCGGTGGAGGTCAGCCCGGAGCAGATCGACAAGGCCGACGCCGACTGGATCGTCTACGGCGTGTACGGCAGCCCCAGCTCGACCAACCAGGACGCGGTGCTCGGCGGCGCGCTCTGGAAGACCCTCGGCGCGGTCAAGTCCGGTCAGGCCCGGCCGGTTTCGGACGAGACCTGGTTCCTCGGGCTCGGCGTCACGGCGGCGAACGCGGTACTCGCCGACCTCAAGGGCTTCGTCGCGCCCGGCAGTTGAGCCGATACGCCCGGTAGGGGTGGCGGTGATCTCTCGGTGGTCGCGCGCACACGCCCGGGATTGGCGCTTGGAGCTGGTCGCGCGGTGCGGGAGGATCGTCAAGACCGTCCCCTGAAGGGCCCGCCGATGACCTCGCACCATCCCGCCGCCACCGACCCCGCCCTGCCCGGCCCGCCCGCGGACGGCGCCGGCTCCTCACTTCCGGCCGCCGTACCGACCGGCACGGCCGTCGCGACGGCCCCGGCCGCCCCGGCAGCCCCGGCCGCAACGTCCCTACCGGACGCGCATTCCACGCTGATCTGCTCGATCGCCACGGCGGCCGAGGGCGGCGTGGCCCCGGCCGGCGCGACCCGGCAGAGCTGCGCCGCCCGCCACGACTCGGTGCCGCGGCCGCGCACCGCGGAGGACACCGAGGCGTACCTCGCCGCGACCGCCGCCCCGGCCGCGGCGGAAGGCGATCCGACGACGGCGCGGCTGCGGGCCGCCTTCGCCGACCGGCTGCGAGCCGCGCGCGCCGAGGGGCGCTCGCTGACCGAACTGGCGGCCGCCTGCCGACGGCCCGTCGAGGAGGTGCGGGCACTGCTCGGCGAGGAGGCCGGGGACGACCCCACAGAGCAGGACGCCCCTGCGGGCGACACCGGGCCGGGGTTCGTACGGCTCCAACAGCCGGCGACGCCCGCGGAGGCCAACCGGCCCGCGCCCGCCCCGCGTTCGGCCCGCGAGGAGCTACGGAGCTTCGGCTCCCGCCGGCCGTCGCCCTCGCGCCGACTGCGCCGGATGCACCCGCAGGCCGACCGGACCGGGCAGGAGGCGGCCGCACGGGAGACGGCCGCGACCTACCCGGCGGGCGCCGAGCCGCGCGGTGCGGGGTGGGTAGGTGAACTGACCGGTGCAACGGGGGCGGTGGCCGATCACGCGCTCCCGGCCGCTGCGGCGGAGGGCGCGTTCGGAGTTCCGTCCGGGGCTTCGTTCGACGCTTCCTTCAAGGCTTCGTCCGACGCTTCCTTCAAGGCTTCGTCCGACGCTTCCTTCAAGGCTTCGTCCGGAGCCCGGACTGGAACCGGGGCAGGGGCAGGGGCCGGGGAGTCCCGGACCGAACCCCCGCTCGGCATCCTGATCGGCGGCAGCCCGGGCCAGCCCGACGCCGTCGGCCGCGCGGAGGAACGGACGCCGGTCCGGGCGGCGGCGGAGCCGATCCGGATCGGACGCGGCACCAGCCTGATCGTGCTGCCCTCCTGGCGCCCCGCCATCGCCGTCTCGGTGTCGACCGAGCAGCTGCTCGCCGAGACCGGGCTCACCGTCGAACAACTGGCCGACGCCCAGCTGACGGTGATGATGAGCCCCTGGGCCCTGCACGACCGGGAGCTGGACCTGCACGGCTGGGAGTCCGGCCCGGCCGCCGGGCGGGGTCGGCGCGGCGGGCGCGGGTAGCGGCGCCCGTCAGTCTGGCCGGGCTACCGGGCGACCGGGGCGTTCGGGACGTAGCCGAGGTCGACGGGTACCGGAGGGAGTCCGTCGACCGCCCAGCCCGCGCGGACCGTCTCCAGCAACTCCGGGAGCCGGGGCGGCCAGAGCGCGTCGGCGTTCTCGTCGGCGAGGTCGGCCGGGGTCCACCAGCGCCAGCCGAGGATCCGGTCCTCGGCGTGCACCGCGCTGACGTCGCCGACCGGGCCGCGGTGCGGTCCGCTGGTGAGGTAGATGTGCTCGTGCTGGCGGACCGGGGTGCCGTGCCAGGTGAAGTCGTGCTCCCAGGTGCAGAGCAATGGTCCGGGTTCGAGGTCGGTCCAGCCGGTCTCCTCCCACAGCTCTCGCCGGGCACCGACCAACGGGCTCTCGCCCCGTTCCAGTCCACCGCCCGGCATGGTCCAGTGGACGCCGACCTCGTCGTTGTCCGAACGGAGCAGGAACACCGAGCCGGTCTCGTCCAGCACCACCGTCCGGGCGGCCTGCCGGGGAACGCGTTTACGGGGTCGCAGCAGATTTCGCATCGGGACACTCTGACAGCGCTCGACCAGGGCGTCGAGCGGATTCACCGGCCTGGCCCCGCACGTGAACCGCTGGACCACGCCCTGCGCCGATCGGGCACCGATCGGCGCAGGGGCGGGCGCCGAGGCGCGCGCCGGGGCGGGCCCGCCGGCCGTACTCTGGCCGCCATGTCCGTACCCGCGATCCTCTTCCCCGCCGATCCGCTCAACCCGCGCCGGCCCGACCCACACTTCACCTGGGAGGCCAGGATGCTGCGGGAGTTGGGCGGCCAGCACCATCTGGTCGACCACGACGCGCTGCTCGCCGGGCACGCCGAGGAGGCGGTCCGGCGAGTGCCCCACGACAGCGGCCCGCTCTGGTACCGGGGTTGGATGCTCCCCTCCGCCCGGTACGCCGAGTTCGCCGGCGCACTCACCGCCCGCGGCGGCAACCCGCTGACCAGCGCGCCCGGTTACGCGGCGGCACACGAACTGCCCGGCTGGTACGGCGCGTTCGAGGGGGCGACCCCGCCCAGCGTCTGGATCCCGACCGCCGGGACGGCGGCGCCCGGACCGGAGGAACTGGCGGCGGCCGCGGCCCGGCTCGGCGGGAGCGGACCGGCGATCGTCAAGGACTATGTGAAGTCGCGCAAGCACGAATGGCACGAGGCCTGCTACGTGCCGGAGCTGGCCGACCTGGCGGCCGTCGGCCGGGTGGTCGGACGGTTCGTCGAACTGCAGGGCGAGTTCCTGACCGGCGGGGTGGTGCTGCGGCGGTACGAGGAGTTCGAGCACGCGGGCGGCAGGGCGGGCCAGGCGGACGGCGGGTCGGACCGCACGAACGGTGGACCTGACCGCGCGGACGGTGGACCGGACGGTGCGGACGGTGGACCGGACGGTGCGGACCGGCGGGCCGTGGAGGCCCGGGTGTGGTGGCTGGACGGTCGGCCGATCCTGGTCGGGCCGCACCCGGACGCCCCGCACCAGGAGGTCGAGCCCGACCTGACCGACGTCCCCGCGCTGGTGCGCAGACTCGGCTGCCGTTTCGTCACCACCGACCTCGCCAGCCGGGCCGACGGCTCCGGCTGGCGGGTGGTCGAGGTCGGGGACGGGCAGGTCAGCGACCTGCCGCGCGGGATCGACGCCTCGGGGCTGCTGGCCTCACTGATCGCTGCCTGACGGCTTCACCGTCGGACGGCTTTCGCTTCGAACTGCTTTCGGTTCGAACTGCTTCGGGGCCGGGCGGCTTCCGGTCGAGGCCCGACGGCCTATCCGGCGGCGACCGCCTCGGCCGCCGGGTGGCCGTCCGCGATGAACGCCTGCCAGAGCCGGGCGTACGCGCCGCCCCGGGCGAGCAGTTCGGTGTGGGTGCCGTCCTCGACCACCCGGCCGTGGTCCAGCACGACCACCCGGTCGGCACGCTCGGCGGTGGTCAGGCGGTGCGCGATGACCAGGGTGGTGCGACCGCCGCTGAGCCGGTCGGCGGCCTGATTGACCACCGCCTCGGTGGCCAGGTCGAGCGCCGCGGTGGCCTCGTCCAGCAGCAGGATGTCCGGGTCGACCAGTTCGGCCCGGGCCAGGGCGATCAGCTGGCGCTGGCCCGCCGAAAGGTTCCGCCCACGGCCCGCGACCTCGTGGTCGTAGCCGCCCGAGAGCCGGACGATCATGTCGTGCGCGCCGACTGCCCGAGCCGCCGCCTCCACCTCGGCTGCCGAGGCGTCCGGCCGGCCGTAAGCGATCGCCTCGCGGACCGTGCCCGCGAACAGGTACGCCTCCTGCGGCACCACGCCCAGCCGATGGCGGTACTGCGCCAGGTCGTAGCGGGTGAGGTCGACACCGTCCACCCGGACGGTGCCGGCCGTCGCGTCGTAGAACCGGGCGACCAGCTTGACCAGCGTCGACTTGCCGGCACCGGTCTCACCGACCAGCGCCACCGTCTGACCGGCGGGCACGTGCAGGTCCACGTCGCTCAGCACCTCCGGGGCACCGTCCGCGCCGCCGTTGTAGGCGAAACCGACGCCCTCGAAGGAGATCTCGCCGCGCAGCCCCTTGGGCACCGGGACCGGGTCGGCGGCCTCGGCGGTGGTGGTCGGGGTGCGCAGCAGTTCGCGGATCCGACCGAGGCCCACCGAGGCCTGCTGGTAGCCGTCGAACACCTGGGACAGCTGGTTGACCGGGGCGAAGAACAGGTCGATGTAGAGCAGGTACGCGACCAGCGCGCCGACCGTCAGCGTCCCGGCGTCGACCCGGGCGGCGCCGACGATCAGCACCAGGGCGGCGGCCACGCTGGAGAGGAACTGGACGAACGGGAAGTACAACGAGATGTAGAACTGCGCGCGGACCCTGGCCTCGCGGTAGGCGATGCCCCGGGCCACGAAACGGTCGGTGTTGGTGTCCAGCCGACGGAAGGCCTGGACGATCCGCATGCCGGCCACGTTCTCCTGCAGGTCGGCGTTGACCGTGCTGATCAGGTCGCGGGAGCGCTCGTACTGGTCCTTGGACTTCTTGCGGAACACCAGGGTGGCGATCACCAGCAGCGGCAGCACGGCGAAGACCACCAGGGCCAGGCCGGCGTCGATGATCAGCAGGGCGACGAAGATCCCGGCGAAGGTCAGCAGGCTGACCACGGCGGTGACCATGCCGGTCTGCAGGAAGGACGTCAGCGAGTCCAGGTCGGTGGTCATCCGGGTCATGATCCGGCCGGTCAGCTCGCGCTCGTAGTAGTCCAGGCCGAGCCGGTTGAGGTGGGCGAAGATCTTGAGCCGAAGGGTGTAGAGCACGCGCTCGCCGGTGCGGCCGCTGACCCGGTTCTCGGCGCTCTGCACCACCCAGTCCAGCAGGACCACGACCAGCGCGGTGATCGAGGCCACCGCGACGCCGGCCATCAGGCCCTTGCGGACGCCCTCGTCGATACCGTGCCGGATCAGCACCGGCAGCACCAGACCGGCGGCCGCGTCCAGGGCGACCAGCAGGAAGGCCAGGGCCAGCGGGGCGCGGAAGGGGCGCAACATGCGGCCGAGGGTGAAGTCGGGGTCGCCGGCCTCTGCCTCGGCGCGGGGGACGGCGGGGGTGTCGGCGGCCGGCGGGAGGGCGGCGACCTTGGCCATCAGGTCGGGGTCGGCGGTGCGGGCCGCCTTGGCCAGGGCGGGGGTGGCGGCGGCCACGGGCGCGGGGGGCTGCTCGGCCGGGCTGCTCTGGCCGTCCTGCCCGTTCCGGCCGTCCTGTTCGGCGTGGTCGGCGTGGTCGGCGTGGTCGGGCTGGGGTTCGAGCTGGGGCAGGGGCGCGGGCTGGGGGGTGCGGCCGGCCTCGGGGTCGGTGATCAGGGCCCGGTACCGGGGACATCGGGCTTCGAGTTCCTCGGGGGTACCGATGTCCAGCAGTCGGCCGCGGTCCAGGACGGCGATCCGGTCGGCGAGCTGGAGGGTCGAGCGGCGGTGGGCGATCAGCAGGGTGGTGCGGCCGGCCATCACCGAGCGCAGCGCATCGTGGATCTCGGCCTCGACCTGCGGGTCCACCGCCGAGGTGGCGTCGTCCAGCAGCAGGATCCGGGGGTCCGTGAGGATCGCCCGGGCCAGGGCGATGCGCTGGCGCTGGCCGCCGGAGAGGGTCAGGCCCTGCTCGCCGACCTTGGTCTCGTAGCCGTCCGGCAGCGCGCGCACGAACTCGTCGGCCTGGGCGGCGCGGGCGGCGGCGACGATCTGCTCGTCGGTGGCGTCCGGGCGGCCGTATGCGATGTTGGTGCGGACCGACTCCGAGAAGAGGAAGCTCTCCTCGGGGACGATGCCGACCGCCGCGCGGACCGAGTCCAGGGTGAGGTCGCGCAGGTCGTGGCCGTAGAGGCGGACGGCGCCCGCGGCCGGGTCGTAGAAGCGGGGCACCAGCTGGGCCACCGTCGACTTGCCGGAGCCGGAGGCGCCGACCAGGGCGAGGGTCTCGCCGGGGGCCAGCTGCAGGCTGAGGCCGTGCAGCACGGGGGCGGGGTGCTCGGGGTCGTAGCGGAATTCGACCTGGTCGAACTCCAGGGCGACCTCGGGGGTGCGCGGGCCGACGGTGGTGCCGGTCGGGGATCCGGTCTCCTGGTTGCCGGCCTTCCGCGTCCCGTCCTTTCGGGCCCCGTCCTTCCGCGTCCCGTCCTTTCGGGCCCCGTCCTTTCCGGTCCGGTCGGGGCTGCTGTCCGGGGTGCTGTCGCGGGTGAGGTCCAGGGTGAGAGCGTCCGGGCGCTCCCGGACCAGCGGGCGCTCGTCGATCAGCTGGAGGACGCGCTCGACGCCCGCCCGGGCCTGCTGGCCGACCGTGATGACCATGGTCAGCATCCGCACCGGGCCGGTCATCTGCGCGACGTAGGTGGAGAAGGCGACGAAGGTTCCGAGCGAGACCTGTCCGTCGACGGCGAGCCAACCGCCGAAGGCCAGCACCGCGACCTGGGCGAGGGCCGGGATCGCCTGCATCGCCGGGTTGTAGCGGGCGTTGAGGCGTATCGACCGGAGCCGGGCGGCGAACAGGTTGTGGGAGGCCTGCTCCAGCTTGTCCCGCTCCTGCGCCTCCTGGCCGAAGCCCTTGACCACCCGGACGCCGCCTATCGCGCCGTCCACCACGCCTGCGACGGCGGCCGCCTCCTGCTGGGCGGCCCAGGTGGCGGGGAACAGGCGCTTGCGGCTGAGCACGCTGACCCACCACAGCGCGGGGGCCATGACCAGGGCGATCAGGGTGAGCGGCGCTGACAGCCAGAGCATCACGGCCAGCGACATCACGAACATCAGCAGGTAGCCGGTCATCATCGGCAGCATCGAGAGCAGGCCGTTGATCAGCTGGAGGTCGGAGGTCGCGCGCCCGACCACCTGGCCGGTGTCCAGGCGGTCCTGGCGGTGGCCGTCGAGCCGACCGAGTGAGCGGAACAGGTCGCTGCGCATGTCGTGCTGGACATCGAGGGCGAGCTGACCGCCGTAGTAGCGACGGACCTGGGTGCAGCCGAAGACCACGACGGCGGCGAGCAGCAGCACCACCGCCCACGGGGTCAGCGAGCGGGTGTGGGCGACGATGACGTCATCGATGATCAGCTTGGTGACCAGCGGCACCAGCGCGGTGACGGCCATGCCGACGAGCGAGGCGCCGAAGGCGAGCAGCAGGCTGCTCCGGGACCGCCAGCTGTAGCCGATCAGTCGGCGCAGCCAGCCGCTTGTCTCGGCGGGCGCGTCGGGGTGCGGCTCGGGCTGCTGCTCGACGAGCGTGTCCGTGGGCGGCTCGGGGGCCGCCGGGCCGCTCGGGGATTGCTCCACCGTGGATCCGTGAGTCTCGGGCATATTTAGGGATGCTAACCATTTCGTCGGGTGGCCGCCATGGCATTTCCGGCCGCGCGGGGTGGTCGGAGTGGGCGCCAGGGCGGCCCGGATCGTCCGGTCCGGCGGACTGGGCAACAGCCTGCGGCCTGCACTGATTCCCGATCGAACACAGTTGCTGTTCGTGAGTCCGTCGCCCCTCCAGGGTCGCCGACGGCCCGACGGGCGCCCAGCGACCCGGGGGCGGGCGGGCGCCGTCCTTTGGACCTAGGGCCGGGGACGGGCGGTGCGCTTCGGCAGCTGGGCCCCGGAGGCCGGAGCGCTCCGACGCCAGAGCGCTCGGACACCGAAGCGCTCGGACGCCGGGATACTCGGGCGCCGGGGCGCTCGGGCGTCAGGCCCGTCCGGGCATCAGGCCCGCCCGGACGCGTCGGCAGCCGCCGAGTCGGCGGCAGCCGCGAAGGCTCCATGGGCGAGGGTGTGCAGCAGCGCGGCCATGCCGTCGCGCTGCAGGCCGACGCGCTCACCCTGGGCCGGGTTCGGGCCGAGGCTGTGCGGGGTCGAGTTGATCAGACCGAAGACCGCGTGCACGGCGGCCCGCGCCACCGGCTCGGCGCCAGGGCCGGCGAGCGGCGGGTAGGCCTGTCGGACCACGTCCACCCACAGCTCGACGTAGCCGCGCTGCAGCCGCCGAACGGTGCGGCGGTCCTCCTCCTTGAGGTTCAGCAGCTCGCGGTCGTGCAGGGTGATCAAGTCGCGGTCGTTCAGGGCGAAGTCGACGTGGCCGCTGATCAGCGCGTCCAGCGCGGCGGACGGGCCGTCGCCGCCGCCCGCCCGTCGCCGCCCCTCCCCCAGCAGGCGCTCGCTGATGCCGATCAGCAGATCGGCGAGCATCGCGTCCTTGCCGGCGAAGTGGCGGTAGAGCCCGGGGCCGCTGATGCCGACGGCCTTGCCGATCTCGTCCACGCCCACGCCGAGGAAGCCGCGGGCGGCGAACAGCCGCGCGGCCTCCCGGCGGATCTGGTCGCGGCGTGGGAGCGCGGAGGTTGCGGGGACGTTCGGCATGCTGCCCATCGTAGACAGTCGGGTTATCGACCGTTAACCTGGGCGCGTAAGTTAACGTTAATTAACGTGGGAACCACGGGCGCACCGGCATCCGGACCGCCCACCTGCTGCCGAGGGCAAGGGAGCTCTTGGGAATGGTCATCTCAACCACCGGCGCCCCCTCCGGCGTCCGGCTCAGCGCGGCGAACGGCACGTCGGCGGCACCGGGTGCCGTATCGCCGGGAGCCGCCGCTCCGGCTCCCCGGCTCGGCACCTCCGTCGACCCGGGCTCCGCGGCCTACCGAGCCAACACCGAGGCGCACCAGGCACTGGTCGCCGAACTGCGCGCCAAGCTCGACGCGGCGGCCCTGGGCGGCGGCGCCAAGGCCCGCGCCCGGCACACGGCACGCGGCAAGCTCCTCCCGCGCGACCGGGTGGACACCCTGCTCGACCCGGCCTCGCCCTTCCTGGAGCTGGCCCCGCTGGCCGCCGACGGGATGTACGACGGGGCCGCGCCCGCGGCCGGAGTGATCGCCGGCATCGGCCGGGTCGCCGGACGCGAGGTGGTGGTCGTCGCCAACGACGCCACCGTCAAGGGCGGCACCTACTACCCGATGACGGTGAAGAAGCACCTGCGCGCCCAGGAGGTCGCGCTGGAGAACCGGCTCCCCTGCGTGTACCTGGTGGACTCCGGCGGCGCCTTCCTCCCGATGCAGGACGAGGTCTTCCCGGACCGCGACCACTTCGGCCGGATCTTCTACAACCAGGCCCGGCTCTCCGCTGCGGGCATCCCGCAGATCGCCGCCGTGCTCGGCTCCTGCACGGCCGGCGGCGCGTACGTCCCGGCGATGAGCGACCAAGCCGTGATCGTCCGCAACCAGGGCACGATCTTCCTGGGCGGGCCGCCGCTGGTGAAGGCCGCCACCGGCGAGGTGGTCACCGCCGAGGAACTGGGCGGCGGCGACCTCCACTCCCGCACCTCGGGCGTGACGGACCACCTGGCCGAGGACGACGCCCACGCCCTCTCCATCGTCCGCACCATCGTGTCCGGGCTCGGCCCGCGCGCGGCCAAGCCGTGGCCGCTCACTCCGGTCGAGCCGCCGGCCGTCGACCCGGCGGGCCTGTACGGGGCCGTCCCGGTCGACCCGCGCACGCCCTACGACGTGCGCGAGGTGATCGCCCGGCTGGTCGACGGCAGCCGCTTCGCCGAGTTCAAGGCCGAGTACGGCGCGACCCTGGTCACCGGTTTCGCCCGGATCCACGGCCACCCCGTCGGCATCGTCGCCAACAACGGCGTGCTGTTCTCCGAGTCGGCACTCAAGGGCGCCCACTTCATCGAGTTGTGCGACCAGCGCGGCATCCCCCTCCTTTTCCTGCAGAACATCACCGGCTTCATGGTCGGCCGGCAGTACGAGGCGGGCGGCATCGCCAAGCACGGCGCCAAGATGGTCAACGCCGTCGCCTGCACCCGCGTCCCGAAGCTGACCGTGGTGATCGGCGGCTCGTACGGAGCCGGCAACTACTCGATGTGCGGCCGGGCGTACTCACCTCGCTTCCTGTGGATGTGGCCGGGCGCCAAGATCTCCGTGATGGGCGGCGAGCAGGCGGCCTCCGTCCTCGCCACCGTCCGCCGCGACCAGTTGGAGGCGCACGGCGAGGAGTGGCCGGCCGAGGCGGAGGAGGAGTTCAAGCGCCCCGTCCGCGAGCAGTACGAGCGCCAGGGCAACGCCTACTACGCCACCGCCCGACTCTGGGACGACGGTGTGATCGACCCGATGGACACCCGCACCGCCGTCGGCCTCGCCCTCACCGCCTGCGCCAACGCCCCGCTGGCACCGCCCGCGCCGTACGGCGTCTTCCGCATGTGACGCCTCGCACCGCGCCCCTTCGTGGTGTGACCCTCGTGATGCGCCTCCCGATGTGACCCCGCTCTTCCGGGTGTGACTCCCACGGCGCCGGCCCACCCCTCCGGGCCGGCGCCCCCACTGCCCACCGCCACCTCCTTCGTACGGCTCCCCTCGACCCGGAGGATCGCCTCCCATGTTCGACACAGTTCTGGTCGCCAACCGCGGCGAGATCGCCCTGCGGGTGATCCGCACCCTGCGGCGGCTCGGTGTCCGCTCGGTCGCCGTGTTCAGCGACGCGGACGCCGACGCCCCGCACGTCCGCGAGGCCGACGTCGCGGTCCGCCTCGGCCCGGTCGACCGCAGCGACAGCTCGGCCGCCGAGACCTACCTGCGGACCGACCAGATCCTCGCCGCCGCCCGCCGCACCGGCGCCCAGGCCGTCCACCCCGGCTACGGCTTCCTCGCCGAGAACCCCGGCTTCGCCCGCGCCTGCGCCGACGCGGGCCTCGTCTTCATCGGACCGCCTCCCGGTGCGGTCGAGCTGATGGGTGACAAGATCAACGCCAAGGAGGCCGTGCGGGCCGCCGGTGTCCCGGTGGTCCCCGGCAGCCAGGCCACCGCGCCCACCGACGAGGAACTCGTCGCAGCCGCCGACGAGATCGGCTACCCCGTGCTGCTCAAGCCCTCCGCCGGCGGCGGCGGCAAGGGCATGCGCCTGGTGCGGGACCGCGCCGACCTGCCCACCGAGATCGCCGCTGCCCGCCGCGTCGCCCGCACCGCGTTCGGCGACGACACCCTGCTGCTGGAGCGCTGGATCGACCGGCCGCGCCACATCGAGGTGCAGGTGCTGGCCGACGCCCGCGGCGCCACCGTCCACCTCGGCGAGCGCGAGTGCAGCCTGCAGCGCCGCCACCAGAAGCTGATCGAAGAGGCTCCCTCCGTTCTCCTCAATGCCGAGACCCGCGCCGCGATGGGCGCAGCGGCCGTCCGCGCCGCGGAGTCCTGCGGCTACACCGGGGCCGGCACCGTGGAGTTCATCGTCCCCGGCATCGACCCCGCCGCCCCCGCCTCCGCCTCCGCCGCCGAGGGGGTGCGGGACTTCTTCTTCATGGAGATGAACACCCGTCTCCAGGTGGAACACCCCGTCACCGAACTCGCCGTCGCCGTCGGCCCGGACTCAGCCCGACTCGACCTGGTCGAGTGGCAGCTGCGCGTCGCCGCCGGCGAACCGCTCGCTTTCACCCAGTCCGACATCTCCTTCCTGGGCCACGCCATCGAGGCCCGGATCTGCGCCGAGGACCCGGAGCGCGACTTCCTGCCCACTGGCGGCCGCATCCTCACCCTGGAGGAGCCCCGGGGCGAGGGCATCCGCGTCGACTCCGGGGTCGCCCCCGGAACCGTCGTCGCCAGCGCCTACGACCCCATGCTCGCCAAGGTCATCGCGTACGGGCCCGACCGCCCGACCGCGCTGCGCCGACTCCGCGCCGCGCTGGCCGACACCCGCATCCTGGGTGTCACCACCAACACCGGCTTCCTGCGCCGACTGCTCGCCCACCCCGACGTCGTCGCCGGCCGACTGGACACCGGCCTGGTGGAACAGACGGCCCAGCAGCAGCCGGCCCTGCTGGCCGCGCCGTACTCCCCGTCGAACGCGGTCCCGTCGAACACGACCGCCACGGCCGGGGCCACGGACGCCGCCCGCCCCGCGGACGGAACCGACACCCCGGCGACCGAACCGCCGTCACCGGCCCACCTCCTCTACTACGCGGCCGCGCTGGCACGGCACCTGGAACTCACCCCGACCGCCGACCCCGGCGGCTGGACCGACCCGTTCTCCCTTCCCTCAGGCTGGCGCCTGGGCGGCGCCCCCGCCTGGACCACCCACCGACTCCGTACCCCCGGCCAGGACCCGGTGTCGGTGAGCATCCGTTCGATCACTGCGGGCAACGTAGCCGACGCCACTGACAATTCCGCCGGGCTCACCCGCGAGGTGGAGCTCCGGCTCGACGCCGGGCCGGTCCACCGCGCCCGCGCCACCCTGGCCGGCGACCGGCTGCACCTGACCGTCGACGGCCTGCAGACCGCCTTCGCGCTGGCCACCGACACCACCCCCGGCCTGGCAGCCGGACCGGTGACCTGGCTCGGCATCGAGGGCGACGCCTGGCCGCTGCACGCCTACGACCCGGCCGTCGAGAGCGCCGCCGGGGCCGGCGCGCACCACGGCGCCCTGACCGCCCCGATGCCCGGCACCGTCACCGTCGTGAAGACCACGGCGGGCGAGACCGTCCGCAAGGGCCAGCCCCTGCTCGTGCTGGAGGCCATGAAGATGGAACACGTGATCGCCGCCCCGCACGACGGCGTGGTGGCCGAGCTGCGGGCCGCCGCCGGCGCCACCGTCGCGATGGAGGACCTGCTGGTCGTGGTCACCCCGGCCGAGGAGGCCGCCGAGCCCGCGGAGGTGCTGTCGTGACCACCCAGGAGCCCATCGCCCACGACCCCGACGCCCTCGACCTGGGCCTGCCCGACCCGGTCCGGGCCCCCGGCCTGCCCGAGGAGGTCCGGATCCACGAGGTCGGCCCGCGCGACGGCCTGCAGAACGAGAGCTCGCTGGTGCCCGTCGAGGTCAAGGCGGAGTTCATCGCCCGGCTCGCGGCCGCGGGGCTGCGGACCGTCGAGGCCACCAGCTTCGTTCACCCGAAATGGGTACCCCAGCTCGCCGACGCCGAGGAGCTGATGCCCCGGCTCGCCGACCTGCCGGAGCGTCACCCCGGCCTGCGGCTGCCGGTGCTGGTGCCCAACGAACGCGGCCTCGACCGGGCGCTCGCCCACCACGCCACCGACATCGCGGTCTTCGCCAGCGCCACCGAGACCTTCGCCCGGCGCAACCTCAACCGCTCGGCGGACGAGGCCATGGCGATGTTCCGCCCGGTCGTGACCGGGGCCGCCGAGGCCGGGGCCGCGGTCCGCGGCTACCTCTCGATGTGCTTCGGCGATCCCTGGGAGGGGCCCGTCCCGGTCGAGCAGGTGGTCCGCTACGGCGTGCAGCTGCTGGAGATGGGCTGCGCGGAGCTGAGCCTCGGCGACACCATCGGCGTGGCCACCCCCGGCCAGGTCGGCGCCCTGCTGACCGGCTTCGCGAAGGCCGGCGTGACGGCCGACCGGCTCGCCGTGCACTTCCACGACACCTACGGCCAGGCGCTCAGCAACACCCTGGCGGCGCTGCGCGAGGGCGTCACCACGGTGGACGCCTCGGCCGGCGGCCTGGGCGGCTGCCCGTACGCGAAGAGCGCCACCGGCAACCTGGCCACCGAGGACCTGGTGTGGATGCTGCACGGACTCGGCATCCGGACCGGCGTCGACCTGCGCGCGCTGGTCGCGACCAGCGGCTGGATGGCCGAACGCCTCGGCCGCCCGAGCCCGTCCCGCACCGTCCAGGCGCTGATCGGCACCGCCCGGGGCTGACCCGCTCCGGCCCGATCGACGGGCGCCGGCCGCCCGTTCGGCCCGGCCGGCGCCCCCACGAACCACGTTCATCCCTCAACCACACCGTGCGACCGTCACACCATCAGGCGGGCGGCGGTCATCCCGTTCACGCCCGCGGCCACCCCGGCCGGGCACCAGGAGGATCAGATGCTCGACCACCGGCTCAGCAGCGAGTACGAGGAACTGCGGCGCACCGTCGCCGAGTTCGCCCAGGACGTGGTGGCGCCGAAGATCGGCGAGTTCTACGAGCGGGAGGAGTTCCCCTACGAGATCGTCCGGGAGATGGGGCGGATGGGCCTGTTCGGCCTGCCCTTCCCGGAGGAGTACGGCGGCATGGGCGGCGACTACTTCGCGCTCGGCCTCGCGCTGGAGGAACTCGCCCGCGTCGACTCCTCGGTCGCGATCACCCTGGAGGCCGCCGTCTCGCTCGGCGCGATGCCGATCTACCGGTTCGGCACCGAGGAGCAGAAGCGCGAGTGGCTGCCCCGACTGACCTCCGGCGAACTCCTCGGCGCCTTCGGCCTCACCGAGCCGGAGGGCGGGTCGGACGCCGGCGCCACCCGCACGACCGCGCGGTACGACGAGACCACCGACGAGTGGGTCATCAACGGGACCAAGTGCTTCATCACCAACTCCGGCACCGACATCACCGGACTGGTCACCGTCACCGCGCTCACCGAACCGATCGCTCGTTCGAGTGAAGAGGGCGAATTCCGCTCGCCTGTACGGGAGATCTCCTCCATCATCGTGCCCACCGGGACCCCGGGGTTCCAGGTCTCGAAGAAGTACTCGAAGGTCGGGTGGAACGCATCCGACACCCGCGAACTGTCCTTTACCGACTGCCGCGTCCCCGCGGCCAACCTGCTGGGCGAGCGTGGCCGAGGCTACGCCCAGTTCCTGCGGATCCTCGACGAGGGCCGCATCGCGATCGCGGCCCTGGCCACCGGCCTGGCCCAGGGGTGCGTGGACGAGTCCGTCAAGTACGCCGGCGAGCGCCGGGCCTTCGGCCGGCCGATCGGCGCCAACCAGGCCATCCAGTTCAAGCTTGCCGACATGGAGCTGCGCGCCCACACCTCCCGTCTGGCCTGGCGGGACGCCGCCTCCCGGCTGCTGCACGGCGAACCGTTCAAGAAGGAGGCCGCGATCGCGAAGCTGTACTCGTCCGAGGCCGCCGTCGACAACGCCCGCGAGGCGACCCAGATCCACGGCGGGTACGGCTTCATGAACGAATTCCCGGTCGCCCGCTTCTGGCGCGACTGCAAGATTCTCGAGATCGGGGAGGGCACGTCCGAGGTTCAGCGCATGCTCATCGCCCGGGAGCTCGGCGTCACGTCGTGACGATCACTTCCTGATGGTCACCTCCTGAGCCGAGTCCACCGGGCCAACGCACCGCTCCGCAACTGGTGTTGAGGGGCGGCCGACGGTGGAGGAGGCATCAGGGGGCATCAGGCGACGGCTCGCGAAGGCGAGCCGGGGAGAACGTCCGCGAGAGTCCGCTCGAGAGTCCGCGCGGGGGCCCGTAGGGACTCCGCAGGGCTCCTCGGGAAGTCCTCAAGGGATCACGATCACCGGTCGGTTGGCCCGCCGCGCCAGCCGTCCGGAGACCGAGCCGAAGAGCTTGCCGAGCAGGCCGTGCGTCGTGCCGACGACGATCGCGTCGGCGGCATACTCGCGGCCGACCTCCTCGATCTCGTGGCAGATGTCACCGCCCCGCTCGATCAGGATCCACGGCACCCCGGTGAGGAAGTCCGCGCAGGCGAGTTCCAGGCCGAGGACCTCGGTCCGGTGGTCGGGGAGATCGACGAAGACGGGCGGCTCGCAGCCTGCCCAGACCGTGGCTGGCAGGCGGTTGGCGACATGCACGATCACCAGGCCGCACTGCGATCGGCGGGCCATGCCGACCGCGTAGGCGAGGGCCCGCTCGCTCGACAGCGAGCCGTCGAAACCGACCACGACACCGTGCTGGAACACCGGGTCCAGGGAGCGTCCGGGCGCTTCCTGCGCCGACGGCTCGGTGTGCCCGCCGGTGGCGCCGGGAACCGTCTCCGGACGCTCGGCGCCCGGGCCGGGGCGGCCCGTCATCGGGGGCTCCGCAGGACCGGGCGCGGGCTCGCCACGGCGCTGGCGGGGCCCTGGACGGTCGCGCCGGGCGAGGCTGCCACGGCGGGTGAGGCTGCGCAGAGCGCGCGCGAGGCCTCGGTGTTCACCCCGCTCAGCGCTCGCGACTGCGGGCCGGACTTCATCGCCGGATGCATCGGCCGGAACGCGGTCCGGGGCGTCCGAAGCGTCCCGGGCGTCGCTCGGCAGGTGGCCGGCGGACTCAGCCGGCTCAGCGCGCTCGGCATGCTCGGCGCGCTCGGCATACGGGCCAGCAGGCCCCTCGGCGCGGCCACCGACACCGTCATCGCCATGGTCTTCGGCACCCTCGCCCAAGCCCTCGCCCAGGCCCCCTTCGAGGCGCCCTTCGGCGTGCCCGTCCGAGCCTCCTTCGGCGCGCTCGTCTCGGCGTCCGTCGGCCGGGTCGAGGTTCGTGCGGGCGCCGTCTCCCCCGCGCCCTGCGCCCGCACTGCGGGGCACATCGGGTTCGACCGGTCGGGAAGGCTCAGAAACAGCCATGGCTCACGGCTCTTCAAGGGAGAGGGGCCGACAGGAGAGGACAACGCTGCCCGGGCGGCAGGCCCGCCAACGGGATGACGTCGGTCTACGCCGAGCAGCACCGTATGTGACCTGTTCCTTTCAGAGTACGACGGGCATGGGGCCCAGCCCAGCGGCGAAGCCCTGGAACGATGTTGTTCCCGCGAAAGGGGGATGCGCACGCCGAAACAGTGCGCCCTGCCCGCAGGCGATCGCGCCCCTCCGGAAAGGAGGTTCCCTGGAGCTTGACTGAGCGGACCGGAAGGCGCAACAGGCCCACCGGACACCGTGACCGGACTGTCATGGATTGGCGACGATCCGTTGCGGGATGTCGCGAACCGTTACGCCCCGGGAGCCCAAACCGGCCCCGTCGGCCCGTCCGGACGCCCTCCGTCCATCACGTGCCAGGCCCGTTTCGGCCACTTCGTACGGCTTCGCGACGCGGTCTGGCATTTGCCAAGTGCATAGGCGCGGGCGCTGGCACCATGCTCGACATGGCCCTGCTCCTGTTCGACCTCGACAACACGCTGCTACCCCGGGACGCCGCCTTCCGGGCCTGGGCGCAGGACTTCCTGTCCGAACACCACCTGCCGCCCGGCGACCTCGACTGGTTCGTGACCCTCGACGGGGGCGGCTACGTGCCGCGCAGCACCGTACTGTCCGCCGTCCGGCGCCGCTACGGCTTGGACGCCTCCGTCGAGTTCCTGCTCGCGCACTTCCGACGCGGCATCAACTCGCACATCCACTGTCCGCCCCGGAACATCGAGGCCCTGCGGGCGGCACGGGCGGCGGGGTGGACGCTCGGGATCGTCTCCAACGGCGGCACCCGGCCGCAGTTGGAGAAGATCCGGCGGACCGGGCTGGGGCCGCTGGTCGACGGCTGGGTGATCTCGGAGGAGGCCGACTGCGTCAAGCCGGATCCGCTGATCTTCGAGATAGCCGCCCAGCGGTGCGGCGTCCGGCCGACCGGGGACTGGACGGCGCACACCTGGATGGTCGGGGACCACGCGCCCGCCGACATCGCCGGCGCCGAACTGGCCGGACTGCGCAGCGTCTGGCTGCACCACGACCGGCCGTGGGCGGAGAGCGGCTACCGGCCGACGCTGAAGGCGGCCGGTCTGCCGGAGGCCGTCGGTCTCGTGCTGACGGCGCGCAACGCGCCCTCGGCCCGCTCGGACACCCGGCCGAACGTCCGCTCGGACACCCGAGCAGACGTCCGCTCGGAGGCCCGGTCGGGCGTCCAGGTCGGCGGGCCGATGCGCCGGCAGGCCGTCGGGGCCGCTGCGCGGGGCCCGGCGCGCGCGACGGCGCTGCTCGGCGCGCGATCCGGCGCACGCCCGACGGGGACCGCCCCGGAGGGCCCGAGTGCGCCCGTTGCCGTGAACGCCGGGACGGTTGGTACCTCGGGCGCCGGAGCAGGGGCCGGTGTCCGAAACCGATCAGGTGAGTTTGCCGTGATCGCCGACGGCCGCCTGGGCGCAGGAGTGCAGGCGGAGCCGAGGATCGGGGCGGGCGCGGGGCCGAGCGCCGGGGTGGAACCGGGCGCGGAGGGCGGTCGGGCCGCTCCGATGGTGCGCCCAACGCCCCTTCGCACGGCGGTCGATGGCACTCGCGCGGCGGTCGACGGCGTCGCACCCGCCCAGACCGTCTTCGCCTCGGCGCCGGTCACGGCCACGGCCGCGGCGGCCGCCCGGTAGCGCCGAGGCCGGGTTCCGGTCGCACAGAGGGCCCCGTCGAAACCGGACACCGCACCGCACCGCCCCCACGTCGAAGGCCCTGGTCAGCCGCCCAGCGAGGTGCGGGTCCACCAGCAGGTCGGAGCCAGTTCGGTGAACCCGAGGGTGCGGTAGAGCGGCTCGCCGGCCGAGGTGGCGACCAGGGTGGCCGGACGGTCCGGGTGCGCGTGGGCCAGGGCGGTCCGCAGCACGGCCCGGGCCACCCCCTGGCCGCGCTGGTCAGGCAGGGTGGCGACCCAGTACACCCCGGTGGCCCGGCCGTCGTCGTAGCTGAGGCAGGCACCCGCCGGGGCGCCGTCGACCCGGCCCAGCCAGGCCCGGCAGCCGGGTTGGCGCAGCAGCTGCTCCGGGAGCGCTTCGTTGCGGGTCCAGGGCTGACGGGCGGGCAGCGGGAAGCCGTCCACGATGACCCGCTCGACCTGCGTGAAGGTGTCGCCGTCCAGCGCCTCATCCACCGTCAGGGAGCCACCGCCGCGCGCCGGAGAGACGTCGGGCAGCTCGGTCGGCGCGCCCTCCACCGGGCCGGGCTCACGCGCCATCACCGGCATGATCGGCATCCGGGTGGCCCCGAAGCGGGACAGGTCGAGCCCGCCGTACGGGTCCTCCAGGGTGAAGCGGATGGTCTCCCACTCGTCCAGAAGCGCCGCCAACTCCTTTTCCACAACGCCGGGTTCGACATACGGACGGGTAACCACGAAACGTTGCGAGTCGTCCGGAGTGCGCGCACAGCGGACCGCCGTCAGCCCCGGTTGGACGCGGGACTGCCAGCCGTGCGCGCCGGCTTGGGCGAGCCAGAAGGCGGCTGCATTGTCGTTGGCCTGTTCGAGCCGGCTGTTGGTGTTCATTGCAGGACCGTAGCCCGGCCACCCCGGCCCCGGTTCGGCCGCCCCGGCACTGGCCGGATGAAGCCTGGGAGGCGCACGGCCTGCGCACGTGCGCCCTCACGTGCACCGCCGATTTTCGGTCAATTTCGCGCCGCTCCCTCCCCCTTGGGCAAATCCGCAGCCCAGACCCGCCGGCCGGGTGCCCGGAAGCCGGACGCCCCAGGAACCGCCCCGCGACAACCAGCCACCGTTGCCCGGGCCCTCTTCCCAGAAGGGTCGACGGGTGCCACGCTTCGTGATCGAATGCATCACGCCAAATTGCCATGTCGACATAGCGTCGGATGGTGAACTTGTCACAACGGCAATGGTCCACCCGATAGATTTCGATCTTGGCTAGCAGTGCCGCACCACCCACACCACACCACCGAGGGGGCTTGAGCGCCTTGAGCAGGGTGAGCAGGAGCGACGCGGGTCCTGACAGCGGCCAGGCGCCGACCGGCACCGCGGGTCGGCCCGCGAGAAGCACCGGCACCTCCGCGACCGCCGCCACCACCCGTACCTCCGGCACCCCGAGCATCTCGGGCCCCGCCTCGCACTCCTCCTATCCCCCGGCGGCGTCCGCCACCGGCCCCGCCCTGATCGAGCACGGCGGTCCGGCGTACGGCGGCCAAGCCCACGGCGGGCACGGCGGCCACACCCCCGGCGGACCGGCCCCCTACGGGGTCCAGTCGCCCCAGGGCGGCAACCCGACCTACGGCGGACAACCCGTCAGCCGAGGCCCCGTCACCCCGCCCCAGTCCTACGGCAGCCCCGCCCAGCCCTTCACCGGCGAGTACTCCGGCTACAACGGCCACCCGGCCTACCCCGCCGGCGGCTCGACCCCCGGCGTGAACGGCGCCGGCGGCCCGCTCGGCGGCTTGGCTCTGGGCACCGCCCCCGGCCACGGCCCGCTGGGCCACGGCGGCGGACCGGGCGCCAACGGCTCCCCGGTGGGCCCGCTGACGGCCGGCGCCCCGCGCAAGCTGTCCGGCCGACGCCGCCGGGAGACCGTCGCGGTGCTGATCTTCGGCGGCGCCCCGATCTTCGAGAGCTCCATCCCGCTCTCCGTCTTCGGCGTGGACCGCCAGGACGCCGGGGTCCCCCGCTACCGGCTACTGGTCTGCGCCGGGGAGGAGGGCCCGCTCGCGACCACCGGCGGCCTGACCCTCTCCGCGCCGTACGGCCTGGAGGCCCTCGCCCGGGCCGGCACGATCGTCGTACCGGCCTGGCGCTCGATCTCCCAGCCCCCGCCGGTCGAGGCGATCACCGCCCTGCGCAAGGCCCACCACGAGGGCGCGCGGATCATCGGCCTGTGCACCGGCGCCTTCGTGCTCGCCGCCGCCGGCCTGCTGGACGGCCGCCCGGCGACCACCCACTGGATGTACGCGCCGACCCTGGCCAAGCGCTACCCCCGGGTGCACGTCGACCCGCGCGAGCTCTTCGTGGACGACGGCGACGTGCTCACCTCGGCCGGCACCGCCGCCGGGATCGACCTGTGCCTGCACGTGGTGCGCAGCGACCACGGCGCCGAGGCGGCCAACGCGCTGGCCCGCCGGCTGGTGGTGCCCAGCCGCCGCAGCGGCGGAGGACAGGCCCAGTACATCGATCAGTCTTTACCGGAGGAAATCGGCAACGACCCGCTGGCCGAGGTGGTCACCTGGGCGCTGGAGAACCTCAACCAGCAGTTCGACGTCGAGGTGCTGGCCGCCCGCGCGTACATGAGCCGCCGCACCTTCGACCGCCGTTTCCGCACGCTCACCGGCAGTGCGCCGCTGCAGTGGCTGATCACCCAACGGGTGCTCCAGGCCCAGCGGCTGCTGGAGACCTCGGAACTGTCGGTGGACGACGTCGCGCGCCGGTGCGGGTTCCGTTCGCCGGTGGCGCTGCGCGGGCACTTCCGCCGTCAGCTCGGGGTCTCGCCGGCCGCGTACCGGACCAGCTACCGGGCCCGTCGGCCCGGGCAGCAGTCGCCCGCCCCGGCCGGGGCGCTCGGCGGCGACCTGCGGCTGCCCGGCGCACTGCCGCACCCGGCGGCCACCGCGGCGGGCGGGGCGCTGTTCGGCGGGGCGGCGCCCGGTGCCCAGCCGGCCCATCCGTTCCCGGCAGGGCCCGGGGCACAGGTGCCGGTCGGCCAGGCGGGGACGCACGGCCAGCCGGTCGGTCCCGGTCAGCCGGGGACGCACGGCCACGCCGGTCCGTACGGTCCGGGGCAGGCCGGGACGCCGGCCGCCCAGGGCTTCCACGCCCGCGCGGGCCAGCCGTACCCGCACCAGCCCGCGCAGCAGCCGCACCCCGGGCAGCAGGGTGTGGCGCGCGGTCCGGTGCGGCCGCCGCTGGTGCCGCCGCAGGCCGGGCCGGGTGCGGGGCGTCCGTCGCGCACCGCCGAGCACGCGGCGGCCGAGGACGGCCACCCCCAGCCGGGGGCGCGCGGCCAGGGCCAGGGGCACCGAAGCGCGGTCGAGCGGCCCGGCGACGAGCCGGGTGCGGGCGGTCGCGCGCACGGTGCGCCAGGCGGCCGGGTGCCCGCCACCGCCGCCGGGCAGCCGGCGGCCGGGGCGGGCGAACTCCGGGGCCGGCAGGCCCGGGCGCCGCAGGTCCGCACCCAGGCGGGCCGGGCCACGGCGGCGGACGGCGGACGGGCGGCGCGCGAGGCCCGTCCCGGACGGGACGGGCATGCGGTCCGCACCGGCCGGGAGGGCGAGCACCCGGAGGGCCGCGGACCGCACGGCGGGGCGGAGGAGCACCAGGCCGAGGGCGTCGCTCTGGCACCCCTCTCGGCTCCACCGGTGCCCGCGGCGCGTGATCGCGCCGTAGGGTGAGTTGTGTGAATGACCGTTTGGTATGGATCGACTGCGAAATGACCGGCCTCGACCTCGACCGGGACGCCCTGGTCGAGGTCGCGGTGTTGGTGACGGACTCCGAGCTGAACATCCTCGGCGAGGGCGTGGACGTCATCATCCGCCCGCCGGCGGAGGCGCTGGCGAACATGCCCGAGGTGGTGCGCGAAATGCACACCTCCTCGGGCCTGCTGGAGGAGCTGGAGCAGGGTGTGACCCTGGCCGAGGCCGAGGAGCTCGTCCTCGCGTACGTGCGCCAGCACGTGCCGGAGGCCGGGAGGACGCCGCTGTGCGGAAACTCGGTGGCCACCGACCGCGGCTTCCTGGCCCGGGACATGCCGGCCCTGGAGAAGCACCTGCACTACCGGATCGTGGACGTCTCCTCGATCAAGGAGCTGGCCCGCCGCTGGTACCCGAAGGCGTACTACAACAGCCCGCAGAAGGGTGGGAACCACCGGGCGCTCGCCGACATCCGCGAGAGCATCGACGAACTGCGGTACTACCGCGAGGCGGTGTTCGTGCCGCAGCCCGGTCCGGACGCCGAGACCGCGCGCGCCATCGCCGAGAAGTACCAGGCCCCGGCCGGCTGACCCGGCGAGCCCCCGGCGCGACCGACGCGGCGGGGGGCGCCCGGACGGCCCTCGGAGGGGTGGAGGGGGTGCCCGCGTCTGCCGGAACGAAACCCTGGCGCGAGCACCCTCTCGGATCCTGTAGAGTTCTTCCTGTCGGAACGGGAACGCGAGAGCGGGAACGAACCGGACAGATGGTGGGTGTAGCTCAGTTGGTAGAGCACCTGGTTGTGGTCCAGGTGGTCGCGGGTTCGAGTCCCGTCACTCACCCCAGAGCCCGAGGGGCCGATCTCTTCAAGAGGTCGGCCCCTCGGGCGTTTTCGCGTTGCCTCAGTTGTGCACGCCGGTCCGGCTTTTCCGGTCGGCTTTTCCGATCGGCCCCTGCCGCGAGAAGCTACCGGCTAGTAACATCGTCGTCATGACCACTCCTTCGATCGGCCAGATGCTCGACGCCACCGTGCCGATGGCGCACACCCTGAAGCTCGAGTACCTGGAGACCACCCCGGAGCGCGCCGTGCTCCGGCTGCCCGACCAGCCCGCGTACCACAACCACGTCGGCGGCCCGCACGCCGGCGCGATGTTCACGCTCGCCGAGTCCGCCAGCGGCTGCATCGTGCTCGCCGCCTTCGGGGACCAGCTGTCCCGGGCCGTGCCGCTCGCCGTGAACGCCGAGATCGCGTACAAGAAGCTCGCCATGGGCGAGGTCACCGCCACCGCCGTGCTCGGCCGCCCGGCCGCCGAGGTCGTCGCCGAGCTGGATGCCGGCGGCCGCCCCGAGTTCCCCGTCACCGTCGAGATCACCCGCGCCGACGGCGCCGTCACCGGTGTGATGACGGTCACCTGGACCCTGCGTCCCAACTCCTGACCGCCGCGCGGTCGGTGGCCCCGGGCGGACCGCCCCGGGGCCACGTGCGCGATGACTGTCCGTGACGGCGGGCGTGACCTCACCACCCGTCCGCTCGTTCTCAACTCACGTGCGAGCCAATCACGCGACCAAGCCCCAGGAACCCGCCCGGCGCGGCGTCGCCGGAGCGCGGCGGGCGCTCGCCCGGTGGCTGCCCCACCCGCGCGCCGTCGCCGCCGGAGGGGCCCTGCTCGCACAGCTCTGGGGCATCGGCGCACCCGGCGCGTACGCGGCCTCCGCCGAGCCGCTGCCCGGGCAGGCCCAGCCCGCCGTCCGCCGAGCCGTACCCGGCGTCCCCGCGCTCGACGGGCAGTCAGCCGCCCGCCCCCCGGAACCGGGGCGGCCGGCGGCCCCGGAGCCCGCCCACTCCCCCGGGCTCGTCGGGCACCTGACCGGCGACGCGCCGCTGTACGCGACCACCAGCGGGGTCGGCGGCGTTCTCCAGGAGCGCATCCGGGCCGGCGGGCTCCCGCTGCCCGGGCAGCGCGCCGCCGTCCCCGACGCCTTCGCGCTCGCCTCCGGACTGCTCGACGCCGCCCCCACCCAGGCCCGCCCGGCCGAGACCCGCACCTCCCGCGAGGACGAGCCCGCCGAACCGCCCACCGTTCCCCAGCCGCGCGCTCCCCGGCAGGCGCCCCGGCCACGGCCCGAGACGGCGGAGACTCCCGCGGTGCGGGAGGCCACGGTCCTCGAAGGGCGGAGCACGGTGGAACCCGTCGGTGCGGCAGGCGTCGCGGCCCCCTCCGCGCCGCCCGCCGCACCGACGGACAGCGGGACGCCCGAGGCGCTCGCCCTCGCCGACACGGCGGCCGTAACGGCCGTGGCCGACGACTCCGCGACGGCCACCGCGGTGCTCGCCCCCATCGCCGCCGGACTGCTGCTCACCGGCGCGGCCGTGTGCAAGCACCGCGGACTGCCGCGCGGGCACTGAACGGCTCACGACCCGACCCGCGACACGGTCCACGGCACAGCCCAGGACGCGACCCAGGACGCGACCCAGGACACAGCCCAAGAGACGGCCTAGACCCCGGGGTTCAGCTCCAGTTCCATCAGCGGGAGTTCACGCCCGGGGATCGAGAGGGACGGCGTGCTGCCGATGCGGGTGGCGCCCATCGCCAGGTAGAACGCCTCGGCGTGCGGGTCGGAGTCGATGGTGAGGCGGCGCAGGCCGAGCGCCCGGGCAACGTCTCGGACGTGCCGGAACAGCGCCCGGCCGATACCGCGGCCGATCCGGTCGGGCTCGACGAAGAGCATGGCCAGCTCCCCGGACGGCGGGGCGGCGGCCAGTACGGCGAACCCCCGCGCCCGGCCGCCGTCCTCGGCCACCACCGTGAACGTCGACGCCCGCTCGATCACGGCGGCGTCCACGGTCAGCTCCTCCCGGCAGGCGGCCATGAACGCCTCGTCGTAGCCCCAGTACGCCTTGGCCCGCAGGGCGATGCCGGTGAGCAGCTCGGCCTCGTCCGGGCGGGCTGGTCGGATGGGCATGGCGCCCTCTCGGGTCGGCGGCAGGACAATAGGGCAACAGGGCACAGCGCGGCCGGGCGGCACGGCCATTGTCCGGCGTAACTCGGTCGCGCTCAAACGGATTTACCGCGCCGAGGCGGGCCGCGGCGAGCGCGGCCGTCAGCGGAAGACACCCGGCGGCGGGGCCGGGGACGGCGCGGCGGTGGCGTCGGTGGCGGGAACGGCCCCCGCGGTGAAGTCGCTGAGGGCGCGGCCGTGTTCGACGCGGCCGTGGGAGGAGTCGGAGGCGACGCGGCGGGTGAGGTCGGGGACGGGCAGGGGGGTGTGGGCGGCGGCGAGGATCAGGTTGCCGAAGCGCTTGCCGCGCAGGACGGCGGGGTCGGCGACCAGGCAGAGTTCGGGGAAGACCGCGGCGAGGGTGGCGACCTGGGAGCGGGCGAAGGGCAGGGCGGCGCCGTCGGCGATGTTGGCGGTGTACCAGCCGCCGGGGGCGAGGGCGCGGGCGGCGAGCGTGGTGAACTCGACCGTGGTGCAGTGGGCCGGGGTGCGGGCGCCGGAGAAGACGTCGGTGATGACCAGGTCGACGCTGGCCTCGGGGGTGCGCTCCAGCACGGTGCGGGCGTCCGCGCCGCGCACCTTGATCTGCCAGCCGCGCTCCAACGGGAGCTCGGCGCGGACGAGTTCGGTGAGCTCGGTGTCGATCTCGGCGACCTGCTGGCGGGAGCGCGGCCGGGTGGCCGCCACGTAGCGGGCCAGGGTGAGGGCGCCGCCGCCCAGGTGCAGGACGGTCAGCGGGCGGCCGAGCGGGGCGGCCAGGTCGATCAGGTGGCCGAGCCGGCGCTGGTACTCGAAGCCGAGGTGGGTCGGGTCGGCGAGGTCGACCAGGGACTGCGGGGCGCCGTCGATCAGCAGGGTCCAGGCGGCGGGACGGTCGCGGTCGGGGAGCAGTTCGGCCAGGCCGGAGCCGACGGGACGGCTGAGCGGGCCCTGGGCGTGGGTGCGCCCGCCCGGCCCGGTGGTGGCTTCCGGCTCCGGGTTGCGCGCGGCCCTGCTACTTCGTCCCATGGCGGCCATTATCGCCGCCGAGGGGAAACACCCACAGGTCAGGGGCGTGCCGTGGGGATCCGGCCGGAAAGGGTTTCGGGCCCGGCGGAATCCTCGCGGCACGCCCGCTAGAACGGGCCGAGGCCGCCCGCGGTGAGCGTGCAGGCGGCCTCGCAGAGGGCGGAGCGGAGAACCCAGGCGTCGGTGGGGCGGGCGGCGCGGCCGGCGCCGGAGGGCGGGATCACCCAGCGCGGGTCGGTGGTGCCGGGCACCAGGGCGCCGGCCGTACAGGAGCTGCCGGGCAGGTGCCAGGTCTCCCAGGTGCCGGCCGGGACGAGGAAGGAGACCGTGCTGCCGTTGCGGCTCTGGAGGACGGCTCCGCAGGCGCGGCGCAGCCGCAGGATGTCGACGGCCTCCAGGCCGTGCCGCAGGGCGACCGTCACGGTGTCGCAACCGGTGACCAGGGTGCCCTCCTCGGGGACGGCGGCGTCCCGGCGCAGGCCGCCGCAGGAGCCGCGGCCGCCGTCGACCGGGCCCCGGCCGGGGAAGTGCTCGTCGGCGGGGTCGGGGAGCAGGGCGGGAGCGGCGCCGGCGAGCACACCCCCGACGACGGGTCGGTACTGCGGCAGTCCGGTGGCCATCATGAGCCCTCCTGTACCTCGTCGGGTCGGAAGCGCAGTCGCCCGTGGGTGGGGTGCCGGAGGCGGGGACGGGCCGGGGGGACGGCCTGGGCTTCCACGTATCAGGACAACGCGGCGGTGGCACCCGAGGCCACGGGGCGCATTACAGCAAGGCATGGCATTTCATGGCGGATATCCCGCAAGAACGCCCGCTTTGCACCGCATTGACGGCAGATGTCCAGCAAACCGACTGCGGCCGGTCGGTGACTCCGAGTATTCTCGGCGCCATGGCAGCCACCCCACCGGCCGAGCCGAACCGACCGTCCCCCAACACCGCGATGCGCGCACTGCGCGGCGACCGCTCACCCGGCGAGTTCGCCATGGCCGTCCGCCGGGCCGCCCGCGAGATCGGCGAGCACGTGTCCTGCGACGCCCGCTACGTCGGACGGGTCGAGTCCGGTGAGATCCGCTGCCCCAACTACGCCTACGAGCGGGTCTTCCGGCACATGTGGCCGGACCGCACGCTCACCGACCTCGGCTTCGCCCCCCGCACCACCGTCCGCCGCCGCCAGGCGGGGAGCGGCCGGGCGGCCGGGGCGGCCCCGCTCCACCCGCCGTTCCCGCCCCTGCCCGCCCCGCGCTCACCACTCTCCACCCAACTCCCGTACGCTGCCTCGCCGTACGCGGATCCAGCCGCTCCGGACGGGCCCCCGTGGCCGAGGGCCGGCGCGGTGCCCAGGGGGCCCGATGGATCGCCCTATCTCGACGAGGAGAACGACGACGTGCGTCGCCGTACGTTCCTGGCCGGCGGCTCGACCGCGCTGGCCACCGTGATCGGCATCGACCGACCGGCCGCTGCCGCCCCCGCAGCCGGTGCCGGCTTCGACCCGGCGGCCGGCCAAGGCGCCGTGCCCGGTGCCGTGCCCGGTGCGGAGTTCACCGCACCATCACTGCTCGGCCTCGACCCGGTGGTGCCCGGCCGCCCCGGGCCGGTACCGCCGCCGCGCAAGGTCGGCGCCGCCGAGGTGCTCGGCGTCGAACAGGCCGTCCGGGAGATCAGACTGGCCGACGACGCGCACGGCGCCGACGCCCTGTACGACCTCGCCGGACAGTCGCTGCGCACCGCCTACGTGCTGCTCAACGAGGGCGAGTACACCGCCGAGACGGAGCGCAGGCTCCAAGCCGGAGCGGGCGAACTCGCCATCTCCGTAGGCTGGTTGGCGCACGACTCGAACCGGCTCGCGGACGCCCGCTCGTTCTACGCCGAGGCGCTCGCCACCGCCCGGATGGCCGGGGACCCCGCCCTGGAGGCGCACGTCTTCTGCAACAGCGCCTTCCTCGCCCGGGACGCCGGACGCCCCCGCGAGGCACTGCGTGCCGCGCAGGCCGGGCAGTCCGCCGCCCGGCAGTTGGACTCCGACCGGCTGCTCGCCCTGCTGGTCATGCGCGAGGCCGGCGCCTGGGCCGTGCTGCGGGACCGATCCTCCTGCGAACGCGCGATCGGCCGGGCGTACACGCTGTTCGACCGGGGGCCGTCCGAGGGCGACCCGGAGTGGATGTCCTTCTTCGGCGAGGCGGAGTTCGTCGGCCTGCAGTCGCAGTGCTGGTCCGCGCTCGGCGACTGGGACCGCGCCAGCGAGCAGGCCGCGCTGGCCATAGCGCTGCAGGAGCCGCACTTCGTCCGCAACCGGGTGCTGTACACCGCCGAGCTGGCCCACGACCGGCTCGGCCGGGGGGACTTGGCGGGGGCGGCGCACCACGGCTCGGCCGCCGTCGCGCTGTTCGGCGAGGTCCGCTCGGCCCGAATCCGCAGCATGCTGGCGGACACCGCCGGCCGGCTGCGCCGGCACGCCTCGGTGCCCGAGGTCCGCCGCTTCCTGGCCGGGTACGACCAGGCCGCGGCGGCCTGAGCGGCCGCGGCCGGGCCGCCGGCCGGAGGATCAGTGGCCGGAGTTCAGCCCCTCCAGGTGGGACAGGTCGTTCCACACCTCCACCGCCGGGGCGCCGTACTCCCAGGACAGCACGCACAGCGCCGCCGTACCGAGCTTGAACCGCTGGGCGAACTCGGGCGGCAGGCCCAGCCAGCGGGCGCTCAGGATGCGCAGCACGTGGCCGTGCGCGAACAGGACGACGTCCCGATCGGCGCAGTGCATGACCGTGGTGTCCGAATCCGGGACGCCGTGCTCCTCGTGGAGGCCGGCGAGGAAGGCGTCCACCCGGGCGGCCACCTCGGAGAGCTTCTCGCCGCCGGGCACCCCGTCGCGCCAGATCAGCCAGCCGGGGTGGTCGGTGGCCCGGATGTCCGCACCGGTGCGGCCCTCGTACTGGCCGTAGTCCCACTCCATGAGCTCCGGGCGCTCCACCGCGCGGTCGCCGAAGCCGGCCAGTTCGCAGGTCTCCTTGGCGCGGCCGAGCGGGCTGGTGTAGACGAGCGCGTCCGGCAGTCCGTTCCAGGGGGCCTTGGCGAGCCGGGCGCCGAGCGCCCGGGCCATCGCGCGGCCCTCCTCGGTCAGCGGGATGTCGGTGCGGCCGGTGTGTTGGCCGGTGGCCGACCACTCGGTCTCACCGTGGCGGACCAGCACGATTCGGGCGGGCATGGGGGGCTCCTCGCAGCAGGGCGGTCGGCGGGGCGGTCAACGGTCGGTCTCACCCTTGAGCACCGGGCTCCATGATCCCCCACCCGGACACCGCCCCGAGCCGAAGGGCGCGCCGCTGCCGAGAGCGAGGAGCGACAAGCGAGGGACGAGCGCCGGAGCGACGACCGCCGGCAGCGGATCCGAGCGCCCGGCGGCGAGCGGGCGAGTCACAACCACGATCGCGGGCCGCGGTGCCCGCCGGTTCCAGCCGGAACGGGCCGGTCCGCACCGCGGTGTCGGACCCGGATGCGACACTGAACGGCACCATGAACGTCTCGACGAACGTCTCGCTCAGCGGGCCCGCTGAGCCGCTCGCCCTGCGGCTCGCCGAGCTGCGCGGACCGGCCCCGCAGCGCAGTCTGAACGCCCGCGCCCTCGCCGCGCTCGCCGCCAATCCGGGCTGTCACCGCCGCGCCGTGCTGGACGCGGCCGGGGTCGACAAGTCCGCGCTGGCCGCCCGGCTCGGCCGCCCCGCCCCCTTCGGCCAGTCCCCGTTCGCGATCGCCCGCGGCGTGATCTTCGAGTCCCGGCTGAAGGCGGACGACTACTCCGCGCTGCTGGAGCCGCTGCGCGCCCACCTCGGCGTCCCGGCCGACGACCGCGCCCCGCTGCTGGTGCCCGACCTGCTGCACCGCTCCGGCCCGGCCGTCCGCGCCGACCGGACGGCCGAGGCACTGGCCCTGGCCGCCGCCGAGCCGGAGGCCTGGACCCTGCTGGACCACCCGATGCTGCGCCTGGAGGTGGCGGGCAGCACCGCCTATCTGGAGCCGGACGCGCTGGTGGTGCACGGCGGGCGGTGCACGGTGGTCGAGATCAAGTCCTTCCCGGTGCTGGACGGCAGCGCGGACCCGGCCAAGGTCGGCGCCGCCGCCCGCCAGGCCGCCGTGTACGTGCTGGCGCTCCAGCGGACCGCCGCCGCGGCCGCCGGGCAGGCGCCGACCGACGACCCGTACACCGAGCAGCGGCTGCCGGGCAGCCCCCGCACCAGCGTGCTGCTGGTCTGCCCGAAGGACTTCGGCAACCGGCCGACCGCGGTCGCCGTCGACGTCCGCCGCGAGCTGGCCGTCACCCGCCGCCAGCTGAGCCGGATGACCGGCATCGACCGGCTGCTGGACACCCTGCCACCGGGCACCGACTTCGACCTGGCCGCCGACCGGGACGGCGCCCCGGCCCGGACCTCCGAGCAGCTGACCGCCGCGGTCGAGTCGGTGCCCGCCGCGTACAGCCCGGACTGCCTCTCCTCCTGCGAGCTCGGCTTCCACTGCCGCGCCCAGGCCCGCTGCGGCGACCGGGTCGAGCAGCTCGGCCGGGGCGTGCGCGGCGAGCTGGGCAGCATCCGCACGGTCACCGGGGCACTGGCCGCCGCGTCCGGCTCGAACGGCGGCGGCACGGACAGCGGCGGCACGGACAGCGGCGGCACGGACGACGGCGACGACGCCGTGGACGACGCGGCCGAGCGCCTGGCCTACGCGGCCGCCCTGCGCGCGGAAGCGCTGGGTGTGGGCGCATGAGCTTGTTGACCACCCTCGCCCGGCTGGAGGCCGTCCGCAGCGGGCGGGCCGAGCCGCTGGCCACCGTCCGGCACCGGCACCTGTCCGAGCGCCCGATGGTGCTGATCCCGCTGACCGCCGCCGGTGAGTCCGGCGCGCCGCTGGCCGTGATGCTGGGCACCGACCGGGACGCGCCCCAACTGCACCTGGTGCCGCAGCCACTCAACCGCACCCTGCGCTTCGACTTCCTGGCCGAGCTGGCCGCCGACCTGCTGCCGTACCTGGAGTCCTTCGCCGACGACGTCGAGCAGATCGAGGGCTCCGAGAAGGACCCGGAGACCGGCGAGAAGACCCAGGTCTTCCGCGAGCTGTGCTCCGACGCGCCGCAGCTGATCGTGCCCAACGGCGCCGGCGTGCACCACCTCGCCCTGATCGGCCGCTCCACCCGGTTCCGCCGCACCGTCGAGGACGCCGAGCCCGGCCCCTACCCGGCGCCGCTGCGGGTGCCGCTGCTCGGCCGCTGGCTGACCCATCTGACCGACCGCGCTCAGGTGCCCGGCTCCAGCCTGCTGCTGCCGATGACCGGCCTGCTCGCCCGGCACTGGGCCACGGGACAGAGCCACCTGGAGGACCAGCACCTGGCCGCCCGGCTGGCCTGGCACGACCCGCCGCCGGGCCTGACCGGCGCGCGGGCGGCCGAGCTGGCCGAGAGCGGCCGGGACGAGCACGGCCAGCTGCTGCACCCGCCGGCCGGTCCGGCCACCGACCCGCGCTTCGACGAGTTCGTGCTCGCCCCGGCGATCGCCCGCTACGACACCGCCACCACTGCCCTACGACACAGCGCCGAGCAGCGGGACGACGCCGCCGCCGAGCGCGCCCGGGCGGCCGTCCGCTCGGCGGTCGACCAGCTGACGGAGGTGCTGACCGCCGTCCTGCTGCCCACCTGGCGGGACGTCTGGCGGGGCCTGGACCTGCTGCGCGCCCTGCCGCCGGCCGGCCACCTGGAGGAGCGCTGGACCGGCGACCGCTGGTCCTACACCGGCCACCGGGACCGCCTCGCGGCCGGCGAGCCCCCGCAGCCCCGGCAGGACGACGCCGTCACCGCTGCCCGCAAGCTCGCCCAGCGCGAGCGCGAGCAGGCCCGCCTCGACGTCCAGGAGGCGCTGGACGACCCGCTGGCGATGGCCGAACACCGGCTGTCCGGCGAGGCGTTCAGCGGGGTGGTGACGGAGGTGGTACCGGACTGGGACACCACCGGCCGCTCCCCCAAGCCCCGCCCGCTGCTCACCCTGCGCACCGCCGACCGCCCGCACGCGGACCTCGGCCGGGAGGTGCACCGGGTGCACGGCCCGTCGGCGCAGAAGGCCGAGATCGTCGCGGTCGAGCCCGCCGAGGGCACCATCACCCTGCGGGTGCTGTCCGGCATGGGCCGCAAGAAGGAACCGGAGCCGGGCAGCCTGCCCGAGCCCGGCGAGCCGGTCACCTTCACCCTGTTCGAGTTGACGGTCCGCCAGGCCGCGCCGCTGCCCGAGCCGGACGACACCCCGTGGACCCACGGCGGCCCGCCCGGCGCCGCGCCCGTAGCCGCCCCGTCCGCCTCCGAGGAGTGGGAGTGATGGCCGAACCGGCCCCCGAGTCGACCCCCGGAGCCGAGGTGAGCCCCGGAGCCGGGTCGAGCCCCGAGCAGTCCCCGGGCGCGGCCGCCGATGCCGCCGTGGCCCGCATCCTGACGGCCACCGTCCACCCGCCGGCCGGCGCCCCGCGCGGTGTGGTGGTGGACTCCCCGCCCGGCGCCGGGAAGTCCACCCTGGTGGTGCGGGCCGCCCGGGAGCTGGTGGCGGCCGGCGAACGGCTGATGATCGTCGCCCAGACCAACGGGCAGGTGGACGACCTGGTCGGCCGGCTGGCCGAGAAGGCCCCGGAGTTGACGATCGGCCGGTTGCACGCGGCGGACTCCAGGCCCGGCCCGGAGGTGCTCAAGCACGCCAACGTCACGCCCTCCGACAAGGTCGCCGACCTGGTCGAGCAGGACGTGGTGATCTCCACGTCCGCCAAGTGGCAGTGGGTCCGGGCCGAGGCACCGTGGCGGCACGCGATCGTCGACGAGGCGTACCAGATGCGCTCGGACGCCCTGCTCGCGGTGGCCCGGCTGTTCGAGCGGGCGCTGTTCGTCGGCGATCCGGGCCAGCTGGACCCGTTCACCGTGGTCGGAACCGAGCAGTGGGCGGGCCTGTCCTACGACCCGTCCAGCAGCGCCGTGGTCACCCTGCTGGCGCACAACCCGCAGATCGAGCCGCACCGGCTGCCGGTCTCCTGGCGGCTGCCCGCCAGCGCGGCGCCGCTGATCTCGCGGGCGTTCTACCCGTACACGCCGTTCCGTTCCGGCACCGGCCCGGACGACCGCCGGCTGACCGCCGCGGTCCGCCCCGACGGCTCGGCGCTGGACGCCGTGATCGACCGGGCGGCCGAGCACGGCTGGGCACTGCTGGAACTGCCCGCCCGGCACACCGTACGCACCGACCCGCAGGCGGTGGCGGCCGTGGCGGCCACCGTCCGGCGGCTGCTGGAGCGCGGCCTGACCGCCCACTCCGAGCAGGGCGAGGCCCCGCTCACCGCGGACCGGATCGCCGTCGGTACCGCCCACCGGGACCAGGCGGCGGCGGTGCGGGCGGCCCTGCTCAGGGCGGGCGTGCCGGTGGACGGCGCGGCCGGTCCGGCCGTCACCGTGGACACCGCCAACCGGCTCCAGGGTCGGGAGTACGACGTCACGGTGGTGCTGCACCCGCTCTCCGGACGCCCGGACGCGACCGCCTTCCACCTGGAGACCGGCCGGCTCTGCGTGCTCGCCTCCCGGCACCGGCATGCCTGCATCGTGGTGGCCCGGGCCGGGATCGCCGAGCTGCTGGACGAACACCCGTCCACCGAGCCGGTCCAGTTGGGCGTCCCGGTGGCCTTCCCGGACGGCTGGGAGGCCAACCACCAGGTCCTCCAGCACCTCAGCGGCCACCGGGTCCACCTGCGGTAGCTCGTCAGTCCTCGGTCTCGCACACCGCGAAGGCCACCACCGAGCCGCGTTCCGCCTGGGCGCTCCAGCCGGCCGCGTCGGCGGTCGGCCCGTTGGCGCGCACCGGGCCGACCGCATCGGGCTGGAGCCGGTAGCCGCCGCCGGTCAGGTGGGTGCCGGCCGGGCAGGTCGCGGTCGAGACGCCGCCGGGGGCGCTGGGCGGGCCGGTGACCACTTTCGCCGTCTCGGCGGCGAAGGCGGGCGCCACCGGGACCCCCGGCAGGGCCGGTGCGAGGACGGCGGCGGCGAACAGGACGGAGGCGGGCAGGGCCTTCGGTGCGCGCATGGGGTACTCCCGATTCGGTGGGCGACTCCTGTGCCGGGAACAACCGCTTCGCATGCGATCCGGATACGCGACGGATGCGCGGCGCCCGAGGCGCGCCCCCGGCGCGCGCCGGGGAATAGCGCCCGCACGCGCACCGTTCCGCTACCGGCCGCCGCCGCGAGACAATGGACGACGGCCACAACCGGGCGGTGCGGCCCGGAGCAGCCCGCCCACCCACCCTCACCGAGACCCCGGAGGTGTCCGTCCATGCCCGACTCCCCCGCCGAGGCGCCCGAGCCGACCCGCCGTAAGCGCCCGTCGCAGCTGCTGTTCGAGCCGCAGTCCGCCGAGCCGGAGCCGGAACGATTCTTCGACCTGGAGTCCATCGACGACCCCGCGGAGCTGCTGCGCCGCTCCACCGAACTGGCCCTGGCCTTCCGGGCGGCCGCCGAGCGGGCCACCGACTTCCAGGCGGTCGCCGCCGCGCAGCTGGCCGACCCGCGCCGGTTCGACGCGCTGTCGAGCACCGAGATCGCCGAGCGGGCGGACTGGACCCCCGACTACGCCGACAAGATGATCGAGTACGGCCGCGACCTGCTCCAGCCGCGACGCCACGAGGACTGACCGGCTGACCCCTGGCATATGCCAGAGGCGGAAGGGTACGCGGCGCCCCGCGACCCTGTCCGGCAAACGGCGCTTTCCGCCACACCGGGGTCGCGCACGGCACAGGCTGCTGGGCGTGGACATCTGGACGTATCAGTCGGTGGAGTACCTCACCGTGGCCGGAGAGGCCTGGCTCGCCTCCGCCAGCGAGTACCCGCGCAGCATGCGCGCCCTCTGGGAGTCCCGTCCGTGGGCGCCCTCGGTACTGCCCTGCGGACGGGCCTTCGACGTGATCAGCATGCCGTCGCTGTTCGGCCGCCGGGTGCTGGACGAGCTGCGGGCCTCCGGCCCGGGCTGCGGACCGGTCGCGAGCTACCGGGGGCGCATCCTGCTGTTCGTCCGGCCCGGCGCGGCGCCCCGGCTGCGTCGACTGCTGGCCTGGGAGGAGTGGGCCCGGGACGTGCCGCCACTGCTGTGCCACGGCAAGGGCGACGCGGTGACCGTGCCGCCGCTCCAGCGGATGGTGCACAGCCCGGAGTCCTCCGGCCGGGGCTCCGGCCGCTGGATCGTCGCCCCGGAGGAGCGGGAGCCCTGGCTGCCCGGCGCCTCGGTGGTCCTCTGGGCCTGCGTACGGGCGGCGCGCGAGCCCGGCGCGCCCGCCCCGGCGGAGCCCGCCGTCGTGACCGGAGGGTGAACGGAGGGCGACCGGTATTCGATTTTGGCTCGGACGCCGGCCGCTGCTAGAGTCTTCTCTGTCAGCAGGCGCCGCTAGCTCAGTTGGTTAGAGCAGCTGACTCTTAATCAGCGGGTCCGGGGTTCGAGTCCCTGGCGGCGCACAGACAGCCGGAAGG